>NZ_JBEXKC010000031.1:0-89754 GCF_040609475.1 Streptomyces sp. NPDC004667
CTTCCTCAACTGGTCCACGACCACCGTGGCCGACATCACGGCCGCCGCGACCTACGCGCACTTCTGGTCGATGTTCACCGACGTCCCCCAGTGGGCGCTGGCACTGATCGCCCTGGCCGTCGTCCTGACCGCGAACCTGATCTCGGTGAAGTACTTCGGCGAGATGGAGTTCTGGTTCTCCCTCGTCAAGGTCGGCGCCCTGACGCTCTTCCTGATCGTCGGCGTCTACCTCGTCGCCACGGGCCACCCGATCGACGGACACACCCCGGGCCTCGCCTCGATCACCGGCCACGGCGGACTCTTCCCCACCGGGGTCCTGCCCCTGCTGATGGTCATCCAGGGCGTGGTGTTCGCGTACGCCTCCGTCGAGCTGTGCGGCGTCGCCGCGGGCGAGACCGAGAACCCCGAGAAGATCATGCCCAAGGCGATCAACTCGATCATGTGGCGCGTGGGCCTCTTCTACGTCGGCTCCGTGGTCCTGCTCGCCCTGCTGCTCCCGTACACCGACTACTCCGCGGGCGAGAGCCCCTTCGTCACGGTCTTCGACAAGCTGGGCCTCCCGGGCGCCGCCGGCATCATGAACCTGGTCATCCTCACCGCCGCGCTCTCCTCGCTCAACTCCGGGCTCTACTCCACCGGCCGGATCCTGCGCTCCATGGCCGTCTCCGGCTCCGCCCCCAGGTTCACCGGCGTCATGAACAAGGGCAAGGTCCCCTACGGCGGCGTCCTGCTCACGGCCGCGTTCGGTCTGGCGGGCGTCGGCCTGAACTACTTCATGCCCAAGGACGCCTTCGAGATCGTCCTCAACTTCGCCTCGCTCGGCATCCTGGGCACCTGGGGCATGGTCATGCTCTGCTCCCTGTTCTTCTGGCGGCGCGCGCAGCAAGGGCGCCTGGAGCGCCCCTCCTACCGCCTGCCCTGGGCCCCGTACACCCAGATCCTCACGTTGGTGTTCCTCGCCGCGGTCCTGGTCCTGATCGGGACCGACGGGGAGGTCGGCCGCATCACCGTCCTCTCCGTCCCCGCCGTCGCGGCCGCACTGGTCGGCGGCTGGTTCCTGGTCCGCCACCGGGTGGCGGAGATCGCCTCGGCGCGCGCCGAGGACCCGCACGGTACGTGAGGCCCCGGGCCGCCGGCGGGAGCCGGACCGGGCTCAGCCGAAGAGCGCGACCCGGGGATGAACCGTCCCCTCGGCCCCGTCCTTGACCACGGTCAGCCGGTACCGCTCGGTGAGCGACTGACCGCTGGTCAGGCGCACCTTCGCGAGCGACAGATCCGTGTACAGGCTGCCGGTCTGGCTCCCGAGCTTCACGGCCTCCCAACGACCGTCGGCGGCGAGGCGTTCGAGCTTGACGTCGGACGGCTTGAGGAAGGGCCCGGCGTCGGGCGAAACGAGCAGGAGCTGCGGTGCGGCCGTCTGGTCCGCATCCGATTCGTTGCTGTACTCGACGGTGAACTCGTGCTGCTTCCGGTCCGTGGGCAGCGGACTCGTGGGCAGGTCGACGAAGTCGATCACCGTGGACGGCGGCAGATCGGACGGACTGGAGGCCGGCGGACGTGGTTCCGCCATCGAGGGTGCGGCTGCGGCAGCGGCCACGGCGGCCACGGCCACGGCAGCGGTCACGGCGGAGACCCAGATGCGGGCCTTCTTCGACGGCATGTTCAACCCCTTGCGTTCGCACCGGTGCAGACCGATCCAGTGAACTGGACCCAGATCGCCGGAGGGTGCCCGCACGGACCGGCGGACAGGGCGGTGAAGGCTGCCCGAACGGTCCTGATGAACGGCCGGCGGGGCTGTGGGGTTTCCGGGCGCGCAGTCCGTGCGCGAGGGATGGAAGTGCCCGACGGGTGACCCCGGAGTCTGCCCCCGAGGCGCTTATTGCAAAAGTCACGCAATGGTAAAGTTTTGGCAATTGAAATTCTCTTCTGGATTTCTCAGGGAACGAATCGCCCGGAAAGGCTCTTCGAAAATGCCCAAGCTTGTGAAGAACTCGGTCCTCCTGTCCGTCACGGCCGCATTCGTCGTCGGTGCGTCGGGTGTCGCGGTCGCTGCGGGTAGCGCGTCGGGTGATGACCGGAGTGAGGCACTGGTCACCTTCGCCCACTACCCCAGCGGCGAGGAGTTTCGTGTGAAGGTCACCGACGCCGGGGTCATCGACCATGCGGAGCAGCTGATGGCAGGGGCCAAGGGGATTTCCGCGCTTCCCGTGGGAATCATCGAGCGGGCACCGACCGACAATGCCGACAACCCGGGATACGACTGGCGTGTGAAGTCGGAGAGTTTCGAGTTCGCCGACGCGGGTTCTCTGACCTGTGACGGTGCGCCCAGCGGTGTCACCAATGGGCCGATGTGGTACTACGACACCGTGAGCTACTGCCCCTGGATCGCCGACGTCGTCAAGGTGGACAAGCGGTAGGAGTACCCGCGCACCCCCCGTTGCCCCGGCCCTGGTTCAGGTGGGAGCCACCTGCACGCCGCCGTCCGCGACCGCCCCGGAAACCCCATCCGGGGCGGACGCGGTGCCCGTGGACCGGGAGCGGAGCGGCGAGTCCTGTGCGGGGGTCAGCCGACGGCCCATGGCCAGTGCCAGACCCACCATGCCGAGCGAACACACCACCAGCAGCACGACGTACGCCCCGTACAGAGCGGCGCCCGCCATCATCCCGGCGACGACCGGTCCGACCGTCATCGCCAGCTGGCGCATCAGGGTGAAGGCGGTGTTGTACCGGCCCACCATGTACTCCGGTGCGAGGTCGGCCACCAGGGGTGCGACCGCCGGGGCCAGCATCGCCTCGCCCAGACCGAACAGCGCGTAGGCGACGACGACCGCCGGCGCTCCCAGCGGGTGGACCACTCCGGAGCAGCCCACGACCAGCCACACCGCTGCCCAGATGCCCCCGACCAATGCCATGACGCGGCTGCGCCGACTGCGCTCCACACGACGGACCAGTACGAACTGGGTCAGCACGATGACCGCCGTATTGGCCATGAGCCCGAGCCCGAGCACCACGGGCGTGACCCGCGCGGCCTCGGTGGCGAAGGCGGGGAGCCCCGACTCGAACTGGCCGTAACAGGCGAAGAACATGACCGCGCAGAGCACGCACAGACGGACCATCACGCGGTCCCGGAGAAGGAGCCGCCAGCCGTCGTCCCGGTCCGCCCGGAGCGAAGCGGGCCGCGCCGTGCCCCCTGGCAGCCGGACGGTGCCCATGACCGCCCCCATCGCCAGGTACATCAGTGCCTCGGCCGACAGCAGCACGGTGAACGACCCCGGATGGTCGACGCCGGCCAGCACCCCGCCCACGAGTCCCCCCGCCCCCGCTCCCAGGTTCTGGACCGAGAACTGCGTCGCGCACGCACGGGGGCGCGTCGCCGGAGTCGAGCAGCGGACGAGCAGGGTGGCGGTCGCGGGCTGCACCGCCGCGCCTCCCGCGCCGAGCACCGCCACCGACACGAACACGGCCGGGGCCGTCGTCGACAGGCCCAGCGCGAACGCACCGGTGGCGGAGAGGACGGAGCCCACGACGATGACCGGGCACGGGCCCCTGCGGTCGATGACGCGGGCCGAGAAGGGGAGGACCACCAGCGCGGCGACGGCGAACACCGCCAGCATCCCGCCGGCGGTGGCCGCGCCGAGGGCGCGCACCTGCGCGGCGTAGACGAACATGTACGGGAGCATCAGCCCCATGCCGAGGGCGCCGAGCGCGCTGCCCAGCTGGACGCGGTGCAGTGCACCGTACTTCGGGCCGCTCACCATGAGTCCTCTCCTCCGGCACGTCCGTGCCCCGGCCGGGCTCCTCAGGCCGAGGCGCCGAGCAGGCTCCGTACGGTCTGCCCGTGGTCCCGCACGGCCCGGACGAACTCGTTGACCGACCCGAAGCCGTGGCGAGCGAGGACCGGGACGACGTCGGCGTCGTCCCGGACTCCCCAGCGCCGCAGGAGATCACCCGCGGACCGGCGAAGGCTCTCCGGGGTGTCGGTCGTGCGGCCGACGGTCTCCGCATCGGAACAGGCCTCCTCCCACGGCCGCGAGGAGCACGCGCGCCGCATCACGGGTGTCATCCAGTCGAGGCGCAGGCCGCACCGCCACAGGCGCGTCGCCAGCAGCGGTGCCGCCTCGTGCCAGGGAAGCGCACGCTCGGCGGCACTGAGCAGCGCGAGACGGGGCCCGGCCTCCTGCGCGGTGACGGGGAGGTGGAGCAGGTCGAGGCGGGCGTGGAGGGCCTGACTCAGGGGTTCCCAGGGAAGTGTCCCGGCCGACCGGTCACCGATGTCCGCGATGGCCGCCAGGGCGTCCCGTTGCTCGGCGAGTCCGGCACCGGGGCCGGGGCCGGACGGCAGGGTCTCCAGCAGGAGACACTCGGCGGCCGTACTCCGCAGCAATTCCGGGAAGCCCGGCCAGGCCAGGGCCAGGGCGGTCAGCACCTGCTCGTCGCGCAGCCCGGCGCCCGGCCCCGCCACGGTGCTCGACGTCCAGTCGCGCAGGTGCGTGGTGACGGCGAGGTCCACCGGCCGCCCCTGGTAGCGGAGCAGGCCCGTGACCGTTTCCGGGCCCGGCTGCCGACGCACTTCCGCCGCCCGTTCCGCGCAGGCCTCGGCCTTGAGGATGCCCAGGGCCAGGTACGCGTCCTCGCGCTTGACGCTCGTCGGATGGCTGAGGCTGAAGGCCCGGAACGCCGCGAGGTCGTCCGCGGGGCAGCCGAGCACGGCGGCGGTGGCCAGGATCTGCTGGGTGTGCCGGGCGGTGAACGGGAGCCGTCGGGCGGCCCTGACGAGCGTGTCCGCCGAGTCGCCCGCGATGACGCCCCGCTCCCGGGCCAGCTTCAGGGTGTGGCGCAGGTCGACCAGGGCCCAGCTCAGCGGCGTGGACCCGTCGGCCTCGTCGGCGTGGGTCAGCGCGACCTCGTCGTCCTCCACGATGGCTCCGGAGTGGTAGGCCTCGAAGACCTCCCCGATGCCCCGCATGCCGTAGGCCGCGAGCTCGGCGGCCCGCAGTGCGCCCATACTGGAGCAGCCGATGACTTCGACCCCCCGGTCGATGAGCTGGAGCAGTTCCTTGTGCCGTACGGCCCTGGTCTGGAGGAAGAGGCCGTCGATGATCAGCAGCCGGTCACCCGCCCGTAGACCCCAGAGCAGGACCTGGTCGGCGGCGACGGGTTCCCTGACCTCGGCTCCGGGGAGCCGGGACAGCACCTCGCCGCGGGGGAGGGTGGGACCGACGGTGACGACGGTGCGCGATGCGTTGTTCATGACCATGCCTTCGAGTCGAACCGGAGTCCCGGGGCGAGGACGCGGACCACGGGGATGCCGAAGGACGGCACCGTGAGGTCGGCCCGCAGTACCGGCACCCCGTGCCGTCGCGCGGTCGCGAGCAGCGCATCGAGGTCGGCGTCCAGGTCGCGGGCGGCGGGAGTCCCGGTGGGCGGGGAGGCGTGGACGGCGAGCAGCCGGTCACTGGTGGGCGCGTCCGGTCCGGCATCCCGTGCGGGCACGCTGGGCGCGACCCCGAGGTAGGGGGTACGGGCGAGGTCGTCGCGGGCCCCGGCGATGACGGTCAGGCGTGACTGGGCGGCTTCGGTGACGGCGCGCGACAGGGCCACGTCGGGATCCGGATGGGATCCCGAGCCGGAGAACCACCAGGGCACCGAGGGGGACCACACGCGCGCGGCGAAGGTCGGCACGCCGAAGTCCCCGGTGATGTCGACGACTTCGACCGCCGCCCCGGCCCCCACACAGCGGCGCAGGGCCTCGGCGGAAGCGCCGTGGCGGCCGGGGAGGGTACGGACGGCACCGTCCCACATGTCGCGGTCCCGGGCCGCGACGGACAGGGCGTGACGCTCCATCAGCTCCAACAGCCCGTGGACGGTCGCTTCGGTCGGGGTGTTGCCGCTCGCGAGCCCGTTGCTGGAGATCTGCGTCGTGGCCGGCGCCCATGAGCCCCGGACACGCAGGTCCACCGCGACCATGTCGGCCGGCATCCAGGTGGTGGTGCCCTCGTGGAGGTCCTCCACCTCGTGCCAGACCATCGGGGCGTGGGGGGACAGCGTGAGACGGGGCGGTGTGGGGAGGTCCCCGACGTCGTACGTCAGGAGGGGACGCATGGAGTGGGCAGACCCGGTCCGGGACGGCAGCAGGGGGCGCTCCGCACAGAACAGCTCGAAGGACTCCATGGCGGCGGAGATCCTGGCCAGGGCCGGGGTGATCCCCTTGCCCTGGGAAACCGCCAGGTTCCAGGAGTTGGGGCGGACCGCCTGCCACACGGGGACGCCCAGGTCGTCGAGCCCCGTGACGTCCGAGACCCGTGTGATCCCCGCCAGAGGCAGGAGGGGCTCCAGGCGTCGCCAGGATTCCTCCGGGCCGCACACCCGGTGGGTGCCGACCCGTACGTCCGACCCGTTGGCCGGAACGGTCTTCGTGCACGTTGCCATCGTCTCTCCTCGGCCGGGTCTGATGGGGGCGTCCGCCGGCCCCCGGGCCGGGCGGCGAGGAGGGTGGAGTTCCTCGCCGCCCGCCGGTTCCGCTGCGTCTACTCGGCAGCGGCCGTGATCGAAGGACACGCGACCGCGCCGAATTCCTCGGCCACTGCCCGGTCCAGCTCGGTCAGATCGTCACTGAGGAGAAGGTTCATGGAACTATTCCTTTCCTTGCCGGGTCAGGACCGCCGTCCCGTACCCGGGATCTTTATCGGGGTGGGATCATTCCCGCCGAGTGGTCCGGAAGATGGTTTTTCGGACCCGCTACCAATTTGCGCGAAGCGATGCGGAATTGTGAGTGCCGATCGGACGATTTCCGGGCCCTTCGGCTGCGTCCGATCGGCCGTGGAGGCTTGGTACCCCGGCCGGGGCATTCCGCAGAGCGATCTTCCATTCCCAGGGCTGTCGGCCGGTCTTGGAGGACCGCACGCCGGCGATGCGCCGACTCGCCACCCCGACAGGCTCCCGCAGGCCCATGACGATCACTTCATGTGATATCGGCATGGAACTGCATGTATGCGTATGAGAACGTATGAAACGCCGGAGTGGAGCATGAGTCGGTGCTTGAGCCGCCCCTCTTCACCCCACCTCGTGACGGGGCTACCTGGAGGTCCGACTGTGCAGTTCACACGCGCCCGGCGCGCCGTTCTCGGAGGGCTCGCCGCGCTCGTCGTCCTTCCGCTTGCCGCGTGCGGTCATGGCGGCACCCCGGCGCCACCGGCCCCGGCTGCCGCAACGGCGCAGCCGCATCCGGCTGCGCCGTCCGTCGGCGCGTTCTCCGATCTGGAGCGCAAGTACGGCGCGCGGCTCGGCGTCTACGCGGTCAACACGGCTGACGGACGGGAGGTGGCATTCAACGCCGATGAGCGCTTCGCGTACGCCTCCACCTTCAAAGCGTTCGCAGCCGCTGCCGTCCTGCGTACGTACTCGTTGAGCGGCATGGACAAGGTGATCAAGTACTCCCGGAGCGATCTGATCGACCATTCTCCGGTCACCGAGAAGCACATCGACACCGGAATGACCCTGCGTGATCTGTGTGACGCGGCCGTCCGCTACAGCGACAACACCGCGGCCAACCTGTTGTTCGACGCACTGGGCGGGCCGAAAGGCCTGGCCGCCGTTCTCGCGGAGACGGGTGACACCACCACCAAGGTGGAACGCCGCGAGCCGGAACTGAACCATTGGTCCCCCGGTGCCACGCAGGACACCACCACACCCAGGGCATGGGCAGGAGACCTGCGGGCGTTCGCTCTCGGAGACGCCCTGGGCAAGGACGAGCGCGAGCAGTTCACGCAGTGGCTGCGGACCAACACCACCGGAGACGAACTGATCAGGGCCGGAGTCCCCGAGGGGTGGACGGTCGGGGACAAAACCGGCGGAGGCGGTGTCTACGCCGTCCGAAACGACATCGCCGTCGTGTGGCCCCCCGACGCCGCACCCATCGTCATGGCGATCATGTCCAACCGCGGTACGGAGGACGCCGACTACGACAACAAACTGATCGCCGAAGCGGCGGCCGCAGTCACCAAGGCACTGTCGTAACGGAACGGAGGCCGTGCTCCGTCCCCAGCGCCTTGTCATGGGCAGCCGGTCCCCTGCCATGAGGTGGCGGGCAGGGTCCCCCCGATGTTTCCAGCCCTGCTTGGAGGTGAGGGCGAGGATTCCCATCACAGCCGTTACGACGCTTCAAAAGACCCAAAGAACAGTCGTGTTGCAGCCTGCTGATGCGGGCGGTGGCTGCGCTGGCGGAGGGCGGGGACCGAGAGGGGGCCGCGGCGTTGTTCAAGGCCTTGCCGAGGTGGACGGCTGGTGGGGGAAGTGGCAGGGCCGTTCAGGCGGCGAAGAGAGTTCTTCGAGTTCCTGATCAATGTAGGGGAAAAGTAAAGAGGAGGGAGATGCTTGTGAAATGTGCGCCTTGGTGGAGTGGGTCGTGTCGGGGAGGCCACGGGGCCACCCGCCTACGAGAGGAAACAAAGATGAAGGCCATTCGTACTCCGCGCCGCAAGTCCCTCGTCGCGGCCGGTGCCGCACTGGTGCTCGGCTCGGTCGCGGTCGGTGGGACCGCCCTCGCCGCAGGACTGACCTCCGGTGAGACGAAGCCCTCCACCGACTCCCGTTACGTGACGGTGGACCACGAGGGGAACATCACGCACAGCGACACGGAGCCCGACGGCATGAAGGACGGCGTCCCCGCGACGCCCTCGAAGTAGGCCGCCGACACACTGACCCACCGGGCGCGGTTCGTCCGGCCGGGGGGCCGATCAGGTCTCCCGGCCGGACGGATCCGGGCGCAGCGTGGAGACAGGAGCCGTGCGGTGGGTACGGCAGGGCCCGGCAGGGGTGTGCGATGCGGATTCTGGTGGCGGAGGACGAGCCGGCCCTGGCCAGGCTGCTGGGGGAGGGCCTGCGTCGTCAGGCGATGGCGGTGGACGTCGTACTGGACGGGCACGAGGCGCGTGAACTGCTGGAGATGAACTCCTACGACGTACTGGTCCTCGACCGCGACCTCCCCGGTGTCCACGGCGACACGCTGTGCCGCTCCCTCGCCCAGTCCGGAGGCCGGACGAGGATCCTGTTGCTCACCGCGGCCGGCACCCTCGCGGACCGGGTGCGCGGCCTGGAACTGGGCGCGGACGACTACCTCTGCAAGCCGTTCGAGTTTCCCGAACTCGTCGCCCGGATCAAGGCGCTGGCGCGCCGGGCCGCACCCGCGCGGCCGCCGCGCCTGCACCGAGGCGGCATCACCCTCGACACCGGCCGCCTCCAGGCCCGGTTCGAGGGCCGGGACCTTGGCCTGACCCCCAAGGAATTCGGGGTCCTGCGCGTGCTCATGGAGGCCGACGGCGCCCTGGTCAGTGCCGAGGAACTCCTGGAGCGGGTGTGGGACGTGCACACGGACCCGTTCACCGGCGCGGTCCGGGTCACCATGAGCAAACTGCGGGGAAAACTCGCCGCCTCGGACCTGATCCGCACCGTACCGGGCGTCGGATACGCCCTGTGCTGAGACGCTGGACGATCCGCACCCGCATCGCCGCCGTCTTCGGGAGCGTGTTCCTCGGGCTGGGCGCACTGCTGCTGACCGCTGTCTACTTCCTGACACAGCGCGGCACCGACAGTCTGACCGGAAAGATCGTCAGCAGTGCCGGCCGACCCGGCGGCGCATGGGTGCCTGCCGAGCAGTCGCCCTCCGACCGCCTTCCCGCCGCCACCGAGCTCCTGCCCGGCAGCGGCGCGAGCACCGGCGGGGAATCCGTCACCACGGTCAGCCGGCAGGTGGCCGACGCGGCGGCCGGCCAGCAACTGCTCTGGTCCGCGATCGGGCTGGGTGTCGCGGCCCTGCTCGCCGTCGCCGTCGGCTGGTGGACCGCAGCCCGCGTCCTGCGTCCCGTGCACGCGATGACCGCCACCGCCCGCCACATCAGCGAGACCAATCTCCATCGGCGCATCGCCCTGGACGCACCCCGCGACGAGATCACCGAACTCGCCACCACCTTCGACGCCCTCCTGGACCGACTGGAGAAGGCCTTCGACCACCAACGGCGGTTCATCGCCAACGCCGCGCACGAGCTGCGCACCCCGCTGGCCGTGCAACGGACCGCGATCCAGGTCGGACTGCAGGACCCCGACCCGGGCGGGCTGGCCCGTGCTGCCGACGACCTCCTGGACGCCAACCGCCGCAGTGAGAGACTCATCGACGGGCTGCTCGTCCTCGCCCAGGGGCAGCACGGCCTGCACACCAGCGAGAGGGTCGACCTCGCCCGGGTGGTCGCCGACGAAACCGCGGCCGTCGCACCCGACGCCCGTGCGGCCGGCATCGAGATCCGGATGGAGCGGCAACCCGCCCCCGTCGACGGCGACCCGGTCCTCCTCGCCCACCTGGCCGCGAACCTGCTCCGCAACGCCGTCGCACACAACCACCCGCACGGCCGGATACTCGTCCGGGTGGGGCCGGGGGAACTGAGCGTCAGCAACACGGGGCCCGTGCTGGAGGAGGAGCACGTCGACTACCTGCTCGAACCGTTCCGCCGCGGCCCGGCGACCCGCCTGCACGCTCGGGGAAGCGGCAGCGGACTGGGCCTGTCCATCGTCCAGGCCATCGCCACGGCCCACCGCGCCATCCTCACCCTGCGCCCCAACCCCGGGGGCGGGCTCCGCGCGGACATCCGCTTCCAGGACCCGGCGAGTGCTCCGGCGGCATCCGGGGAATCGGCCGAGGCGACGTGAAGCCGGCACCCGCACCGGCCGTCCGGCCGTCGGGTCACTACGTCAGCATGCCCGTGATGTAGATGCACGTCGCCGCCTCGGCGGCCAGCTCCTCGAAGGTGTGCGCCGTCCCCATTCCGTTGCTCGGGTTCCACATGAAGAACTCCGCCCCGTCGTGGTGGTACACCACGCACCAGTGGTTGTGGTTCCCGATGGCGACCAGTCCGCCGTTGTCGATGCACCGCCGTACGTCCTCGGCGGTGAACGGCGACCAGTCGCACGCGAACGCTTCGAGATCGATGGTCCCGTAGGTCTTCCGGAGGTTGGCCGCCCAGCCCTGCTGCGCCCAGGCCGCGTCGAACGCGATCGGCTGCTGAGCCGACAGGGCGAAGATGCCGGGCCAGTTGTCCCGCACGTCCTTGAGGCTCTCGCCGTAGGCCGCAGCCGTCGCGTTCTGTGCGTACGTGGTGATCCTCAGGCCGTCGCCGAACGCCCCTATCTCAAGTGCGGAATTACGCATGGCGGAGTTGTGTGCTATTTCCACCTGAGGCATACGGGTTCCCGTGAAGGAGAGCCGCAAGGCCTGTTCGACCGCGGCGTAGCACCAGTAATTCGGCACCTCTTCCACGATGGACATTCCAGGCAGGTCGTGGGTTATCTGGGTCGGTTCCATGTCGGCTTTTCCATTCGGCGGTATTTTCGGGGCGTACGTCGCACCGGGCCTCAGGCTAGCTCCGTGGCGGAAGGGTGCCAGGCTCCTTGGGGAAGCGGGAAGGGCATACATCAGGGCTCCGTGAGCGGAATTTCCCTGTACGCCCCGCACCCTCGGTGACGGAAATTCATGAAGGTCCGTCGGAGCCGGATAAACGATGGGGAGACGGTCGCGAAACGGCCACCCGGGTCGGGTGGAGGTCCGGTCGGCGAAGGCGGGGACCGGACACGGATGACGGAACGGACAAGGAGAGTCGTGGCGGTCGGAGAACAGTACGCACGAGTACCTCGGTGGCGAGCATGCGCGGCGGCCGTGACGGCCGTCCTGACGATCCTGCTCGGGGCCGCCGCCCCGGCGCTCGCGGCACCGTCCGGAAAGTCCCTGGAGACCGGGGCCAGCCCGTACAGCTTCCAGACGGTCGAGACCGGCGAGTTCGTCACCCCGGCGGGCACCCTCAAGGCGTCCGGTACCGCTCTCTTCCTCGACGGCTCCGACCACGTCTTCGTCCTGGACCCCGCCGACGTACGCCTCGACGGCGACCGACTGGTTCTCACCGGCACCACGCTCAGCGGGAGTGTCGACGTCAGCACCACCAAGGATCCTCAGGGCCGAACCGTCCACAAGGTCGAAGCCGCCTCGTGACCGGCCCCACGGGCCGCTGACCGGGACCGCTGACCAGGACCGCTGACCGGATGAGAAGGTCAGACGGTCCCGGCCAGCAGCCGGTTGACGTGTCCCCGGAAGCGATGGATCGCAAGGCCGGCGAGGAGCGCGACGGCCGCTTCGGCGGCCACGGGGGCGAACCCGTCGAGGTTGACGTGTGCCATGGCGAGCATGCCGGTGACCGAGTCGCCCGCGGTGACGGCCAGGAACCAGACGCCGAGCATCTGGCTGCCGTACCGCTGCGGGGCGAGCCGCGTGGTGGCCGAGAGCCCGACCGGGGAGAGCGCGAGTTCGCCGAGCGTCTGCACCAGGTAGATCGCCACCAGCCACAGCGGAGTCACCTTGTGGCCGCCCGAGGCCATGGCCAGCGCCGGCAGGAAGAGCAGCAACGACGCACCGATGGCGATCATGCCGAGCGAGAACTTGACGAGGTCGGACGGTTCCCTGCGGCGGCGGGCGAGCCGGATCCACAGCCAGGCGAAGACCGGTGCCAGCGCGAGGATGAACAGCGGGTTCAGGCTCTGGTACCAGGAGCCGGGCACGGAGAACCCCGACACCTCGCCGGCGGTGCTCGTCTTGGCGAAGGCCAGGACCGTCGATCCGCCCTGGTCGTAGATCATCCAGAAGACGGCGGCGGCGACGAACAGCCACACGTACCCGTTCAGGCGGGACCGCACCCGCGGCCGGGTCGTGGGACGCGTCATGAGCGGCCTGCTCGCCGGCATCCTGCTCTCCCGCACCCTCGGCAGCCTGCTCGCCGAAGCCACCGGCTGGCGCGTGGTCTACCTGACCTCCGCGGTCCTGATGGCCGTCCTCGCCCTGACCCTGCGCTCCGCCCTGCCCCGCCGCACCCCCACCAGCGAGGACAGCTACGGCGCCCTGCTGCGCTCCACGTTCCGCCTGGTCCGTACGCACGCGGTGCTGCGCCGCCGCTCCCTCTACCAGGCGGCGATGTTCGCGGTGTTCAGCGCCTTCTGGACGACCATCTCCTACGTGCTCACCGCCGCCCCGTACCACTACTCACAGCTGGGCATCGGCCTCTTCGCCCTGGTCGGCGCGGCCGGAGCGTCGGTGGCCCCCCTGGCGGGCCGCTGGGCCGACCGCGGGCTGGGCCGGCCGATGACCGCCGCCGCCTTCCTCCTGGCCGCCGTGGCCCTGGCCGTCGCCGGGTTCGGGCAGCACAGCATCATCGCCCTGACCGCCGCGGCCGTCCTGCTCGACCTCGCCGTCCAGAGCACGCTGATCCTCGGCCAGCACGCCATCTACCAGCTCGACGCCACCGCCCGGGCCCGGATCAACAGCATCTTCATCGCCACCTTCTTCCTCGGCGGCGCCTTCGGCTCCCAGGTCGGCTCGATCGCCTACCACTGGGGAGGCTGGACCGCCCTCGTCGTCTTCGCGGCGGCCCTGCCCGTCCTCGCGCTGCTGCTCTGGACGACCGACAGGACCGCGAAGAAGACGGTGTGACCCGGGCGCGGGCCCGGTGTCCGCTCAGGTGCCGAGCTCCCGGCGTCACAGTTGCCCGGTGAGCCGCCGCACCCCCGCCGCGAGGTGGCGCCGGTAGGTGGACAGCGGCAGGTTCAGCAGGTCGGCAGCACCCTGCCGGGTCCCCACGGGCTGGAAGTACGCATGGTGCAGCGCGCCGGTCGCGCGGCACGGCCTTCAGTTCCCCGGCGGCCTCCCGCAGCACCTCGGCGAGGGCGGCGGACCGTTCGTCCTGGCTCGCTGCCTCCCCGCCCCTGCCGTCACCGGTGTCCCCGGGCGCCGCCGCGGTGGCCGCGTCACGGCGTACGTCTCGGCGGCGGCCGTCTGCGCCGCGGCGCTGCTGGCGGCCGCCGGCCCGGCCTCGGCCGGCCAGTTCTTCGGCGGCACGCTCCACCCGGGCGAGCAGCGCTGCGTCCAGCAGTACGCGGGCTACCAGGTCCGCGCGGACGGCAAGGCCACCGGGCAGGGCGCGAAGTTCAAGCTCCAGTACAACGGGGTCACCGTACCGGGCACCGGTTCGCCGGGCCTGGTCACCAACTGGGCGGCCGACCTGCGCAGTTCCTGGGGGACCTTCCCGGGCGCGGGCTACTACACGGCCTGCGTGACCGACAACGGCACCGCCGACACCAACGTCCGCCTCGAACTCAGGACGGACGGCGAGGTCTTATGACCCCGGCGCCTGCGCCGCGGGCCCTGGCCCGCCCGCACCGGGCGTTCCGGTGCGGGCGGGCCTTCGGGCGCCGGCGAGACGCGCGGGCCGACGATGCGTGGGGCCGGCGACGCACGGAGGCGAGCGGGTCGGCTGCCCGAACGCGTGACTGAAGGGCCGGGATGCGCACGGCGGAAAGCTGCCCGATCAGCGGGCGGTCGTACGCGAAAACCCCACTAGGTTGCTGGGAACCGTCCGCAGAAGACAGAGGGCCTCCTTTCGGGTACTCGCTCCCCACGCGGCAGTGTTCCCGAAGGGCATCCTGCCGTCGAGGCGATCCCCACGCCCCCTGCGCTCCCACACGAGTGCCACGACGAGGCCGGGCCGTACCGGATCGTAAGGGTCTTCGGTGGTGCAGCGACGGCCGGCCCGCACTCCCATCACCGTCCGGAAACCGAAACCGGTCCGCGGCCGATCACGGCACGGGTCGTTACGCAGCGGAAAGGCGCACCAGAGGATGACCTCCACCCAAGTCGACCGGCCCCAGGGCGTTGACGACACGACGCCGGGCGGCGCGCCCGAGGAGGGCTACGAGCGAGGGCTCGGCAGCCGTCAGGTCCAGATGATCGCCATCGGCGGTGCCATCGGTGTCGGCCTCTTCCTGGGCGCCGGCACCAACATCGCGAAGGCAGGCCCCAGCCTCATCCTGATGTACGCGATCGCCGGCGTCATCGTCTTCTTCATCATGCGGGCGCTCGGCGAGCTGCTCCTGTACCGCCCGGTCTCGGGCTCGTTCGCGGACTACGCCCGCGAGTTCCTCGGTCCGTTCTTCGGTTTCGTGACCGGATGGACGTACTGGCTGCTGTGGGTGGTCACCGGCATGGCCGAACTGACCGCGGCGGCGATCTACATGAACTACTGGTTCCCCGCCGTCCCCCAGTGGGTGACCGCGCTCGTCTTCCTGCTCATCCTCTACACCGCCAACCTCATCTCGGTGAAGATGTTCGGCGAGATCGAGTTCTGGTTCTCGATGATCAAGGTCACCGCGCTGATCGGAATGATCGTGATCGGTGTCGGCGTCGTGACCTTCGGGTTCAGCCAGGCCGGTGAGACGGCTGCGGTCTCCAACCTGTGGGCCTTCGACGGCTTCTTCCCCACGGGCATCGGATCCAGCCTGATGACCCTGCAGGGCGTCATGTTCGCCTACCTGGCCGTCGAGCTCGTCGGTGTCACCGCGGGCGAGTCCGAGAACCCGGAGAAGACCCTCCCCAAGGCGATCAACACCCTGCCCTGGCGCATCATGGTCTTCTACGTCGGTGCGCTCAGCGTGATCCTGATGGTCGTCAAGTGGACCGAGTTCCAGCCCGGGGTCAGCCCCTTCGTGGCGGCGTTCGCCAAGATAGGCATCCCGGCCGGAGCGGCCATCGTCAACTTCGTCGTCCTCACCGCGGCGCTCTCGTCCTGCAACTCGGGCATCTACTCGACCGGCCGCATGCTGCGCGGCCTGGCCGCCAACTCCGAAGCCCCCAAGGCCCTCGGCCGGCTCAGCTCCACCAAGACACCGGCCGTCGGCATCACCCTGTCCATGCTGTTCATGGGCATCGGAGTGGTCCTCAACTACATGATCCCGGAGAAGGCGTTCGGTTACGTCACCTCGGTCGCCACGGCGGCGGGCATCTGGACCTGGATGATGATCCTGATCAGCCACGTCCGATATCGCCGCGCGGTGGTGGCGGACCGGCTGCCCGCCTCTTCCTTCCCCGCCCCCGGCGGCAGCGTGTGCAGCTGGATCGCGATCGCCTTCCTGCTGATGGTCACCGTGCTGATCGCGATCGACCCCGTCGGCCGCGTCACGCTCTACGTGGGCGCCGCCTGGGCGGTCGGCCTGATGATCGGCTGGTCGGTCCTGAAGTCCCGCAACCCGCAGATCGCGGCACGCACCGCCCCGGACGGACCCGAACCCGAGGTCCGGCCCTGACCCCTCTCCGATCGCCGCAGGGGCGCGCCGGGCTTCCGGCGCGCCCCTGCGGCGTCTTCGTGCGACACCTCGGCCCCCCTCGTCGTCCTGCCCCTTCGGGATCCCGCCCCGTCCTCTTAGTCGACCTGCCGGGTGCACGACGGGAGGACACGCCCGGAACCAGCATGTGAGGAAACGGCTTTGCCCACGCGGTCCGAAGCCCACCATCCCTCCCCCTCACACAGAAGGCGTGCCATGTTGACCGAATTCGAAGAGAAGATCTTCAACCTCATCGAGGGGCATCTGTACTACCTTCCGGCCCAAGAATTCTCCGATGCGGTTCCCGTTTTCCTGGACTCCCTCCTGGAATTCCTCGGCCAGTCGGAATTCATTCAGCTTCAGGAGGGACCCCTGGGTGAACATTCGGACGAGTTCCAGGCGATCCGGGGGTTCGGTGACCGGGCGTACGTCCTGCGGGAGTCCTTCGGCTCGCTCGCGTACCTGCGGAGCGAGGCGTTCAAGGAGGTGGCCGCGTACCGGGAGGCGGCCGAGCGGGAGGCGGACGAGGCGACGACGCCCCACGAGCGGGGCCGGCTGCGGATGGGAAGGGTGACCATCGGGAAGCGGCTGACGGAGCACCTCGACGGGATCCTCGCGATCGCCGGGGAGTTCGCGCGCACGGAGGAGGAGATGGTCCGGGCCGTCCTCGCCCTCGAACGCTACTTCCAGGACGTGAACGCCGAGCTGAACCCCCCGCTGCCCGAGGGGCTGGCGCCCTGGCGCGACGCCTTCGCGCTGTCCGTGATGTCCCCCTGGGTGCTGGCCCAGTACACGGAGGGCTTCCTGGAGACGGCTCAGCGCCTGCGCGGAAAGGCCTCCGTCCTGGCGAAGTCCTCCTCGAAGCACCCCAAGGCCTTCCGCCGAGAGGCCGGGTTCAGGAGCGGCCACGAGGAAGGGATCCCCGTTCACGAGGACTACCGGGACGAGTCGGCCCAGCATCCGTCGGCGCGCGCCAAGAGCCAGCCCCCGGGCGCCGTGACCACGCACTACGCGCTGGACGTCGAGGAACTCCGGGCCAGCGAGGTGATCTTCCCGCAGGACGGCTCCCTCCCGCACCTGGGCAACGGCGGGCCGATGCCCGAGACGGGCGGCTGGGTGATGCTGACCGGCGGTTCGTTCCACGTCTTCGATCCGCACCAGCTGCACGTCTACGAGAACGGGGTCCGGACCCGGACCCTCGACTCGCTCGACGACTACGAATCGGTGATCTCCCAAGGGCACACGATCCGGCTGATGCACCACAGCAGCCTCGCGGCGGGCAAGGAGATCACCGCAGGCGGCATGTTCACGCTGAAGGCGAAGCGCCTCGAAACCGCGACCTGGTACGGCTCGACCGACCCGGAATCCTACGGCGAACTGACCCTGGACAACTGGAGCGGACACTACCGCCCCACTGCCGCGGACATGGGCCGGGCGGCCCGGAAACTCGGGGCGCGGGGCGGCGGGAAGAACACCTCCGTCGTTCTCAAGGGGCTGTCCCTGGCGGACGGCGGGCGCAAGTCCGACGGCCTCGAAGAGATTTCCCGGATGAAGGCCCGGGTGGACGAGGAGGACTACAAGATCCACAGCCCGGTCGACAGGAAGGCGAAGTACCCGTACAACGACGGGGACTCCACGGTCCCCTTCTCCGTGATGGAGGCTCTCGGCGAGAACGCGGACATCCACTCGATCAAGTTCCACGAGCGGGTGCAGGCCGAACTCAAGGACACCGCCACGACGCGGCGGGTACCGGACGAAGAGGCGACGTCGTCGGGCCGGACCGGGCGGGGCGGGGAGCAGAGCCCGTACGACAACCCGCCGCCGACACCACCCGCCGACTCGCCCTACGCCACCTGAGGGCCCGTGGTACGCCTCCCTGCCGGAATCCGCCCCGGCCGGGAGGCCCGCGCGCTCAGGCCCGCAGACCCAACGAGGCGAGGGTGGCCAGAAAGCCGATCACCAGGCTGAGAAGGGAAATGGCGACGATCGGTCCGCTCTTCCTGGTGGCCATCGGATTCCCCTCGTGCGAGTGGTGTGAAACCGGGGTGATGAATTCTGCGACGGTACGTCAGAGGGATCGCACCGGACGGACTTTTCCCGATTGCGGCCAGAATAGCCGGGCTGCCGTACGGTCGACGGACCCCGGGTGCAGACCTCCGGTACGGATTCCAGGTCGGACCGGACAGGCCCGGCAGGCGCCCGCGCCGGGCCGTCACGCCCACGCGCGGTGCCCGCCGGGCCCGCACCGGTCTTTCCCCCGGCCCTACCCGGCCTGCCGACGACGGGCGTAGTACACCAGCGCCGCACCGGTGCCCAGGACCAGCGTCCCGGCACCCGCGAGGGGGAGGACATCGTCGGCTCCCGTCGACGCGAGATCGCCGCCGTCCACGTCGGGTGCGGTGGTGGAGCCGCTCACGGAGGTGACGGGCGTGGGAGCAGCCGTGGGACCACCGCTCGGGGAAGGGGCGGAGGGGGAGGTGGGGGCGGGGGCAGTGGGCGGCGGGGTGACCGCCGCCGCGACGGTCTCGGTCATCTGCCACGCGTTGTTGTCGGGGTGGAAGTCCTTGGTGGAGGAGTTCACGTGTCCCGACATCTTGAGCGTGCGCCCGGCGGCGTCCTCGGGGACGGTCACGTCGATGTCGACCGCTGCCGACTTGCCCGCGGCCACGTCCCCCAGATCGCAGACGACCTTCTCCGCCGTGACCTCGCACGGCTTCTTGCTCTGGTCGGGCAGTACGGCGGAAGCCCCGATCTTCGTGCCGGTGCCCGTCCCCGAAACGGAGGCCTCGTACTTCACGCCCTTGGCTTCGTCTGCGCCCTTGTTCAGCACGTCCGCCCGGGTCTTCAGGATGCCTCCGGCGGTCGCGGGCCCGTTCGCCTTTCCGGTGACGGCCAGGTCGGCCGCCACGTGCCGGACCACGGGAGCCTTGACGTCGGTGGCAGTGATGATCGGTAGCCCCTCGGCGGTCCCTCGTTTGTAGGTCACCGTCGGCGAGAAGGACTCCTTCTCACCGAGCTCCTGCTTCGCCTTGCCCTTGAACCTGAGGACGCTCTCCCCGTCATCGGGTCCGACGGACCCCCACCAGTGCTCGTTCGCGTTCGGGGTGGTCGCGAACCTTCCCGACAGCCGGCCGTCCTCGAATCCCGCCCACTCGTGCTTCTGCTTGCCGTTCATGGAGACCGACCCGTCCGTGTACTCCAGCCAGGCCGGGACCTCGAAGTCGAACCTCGTCATGAAGGTGTGCCCGTTGAGCGCGTGTACCTTCATCTCGAATTCCACCTCTTCACCCGGCTTCACGGCCACTTCCTTCTTGCCGTTCACGAGCACGTCCAGGACGGCGGTGATCTCCTTCTGGTCGTCCGCGTACGCGGGGGACGAGAGGGAGAGCACGGACATGGTCGAGGCGGCGAGGAGCGTGCTGAGGCCGACGATTCGGCGGGAGGTACGGGGCAGCATCGTTTTGCTCTCCAAGGAACAGGGATATCGGTCGGTTACCCTCCGCAAGGGGGATAAGGCGACCGTAAGTGGCGCGTCGGGCCCGCAGAGGAGCGGTGGGGGCAGACGAAAGCGAAGAGGACGGTGCCCCAAGTGCCCGCTTCCTCCGCGTCGCCCCGGAGGCCGACGTGCGCAGGCCGCGCCGCCGCCGGCGGTTGTGTCAACCGAGCCACTGCGGACTGTCCAACGGGATCTGCTCAGCGACGGTCCCCGCATCCCACACGGTGAACCGGTCCTTCCCCATGGCCAGCATGATATTGAGGCCCTGCTCTGGCGGGCCGCTGTTCTCCACATCCAGATAAATACCGGGAGATATGGCAATGATGGCGTGGCCACTTTCGTTGTCCGCGCCTCGGATCTCGAAAATGCGACGAGGTGTCTGCTGCCCGATGAACTTCACCACGTCCTGCGTGGAAGCATGCACGAGCACAGGAAGACCGAGCCTCCTCGTCCTGTCCGCGGCCCCCATCTCCTTGGGAATGCTTTCTTTTCCGAAAGCGAAATCCGTAGGCCGTCCGCACAGATTTTCCTTCAGGACGTAAGTGGAGGTGTAGCAAGCCCCGCGGTACCCCCGAGGCAATGCTCGCCCCTTTCGGCCCGGTCCTCCATGGCGACGGACGACCAGTCCATCGAATATCTCCTGGGTGGAATTTCCGACCGGGTCCGGGCATCGTGTCGCCCATCCCTCGAAAGAGGTGTGGACCTGATCCGGCTTTTCCTCCTGAGATTCCTTGTCGAGCTCTATTGCGATCTTGAGCTGCCCGATCAGAGCATCAATTCGGGCCAATACGTCCGCCAGATCCCCTTCCAGCGGAATCTTGTCCCCGCTGACAGCCTCCCTGATCGCCTCGACCCTTGCCAGCGCCGTTGCCGAAGTAATGAGGCCCTCGGTGAGCTGGTCATTCCAGTCATCGATTGCCTGTTCGGCGGATATTTGCTTCCTGGACTGCTTGCCGCCCATCAGCTTCCTCCCTGCCTCTGGGTGTTCATTTCCTCAACCGACGCAATGAACCTGTCCAGTGCCGCACAGACGTCGACCGTAGATTCTCCCTTCGAGAGAACCCGCTCGAAATGCGCCTCGATGGCCCTCTCGATGATGGGGGCGACAGCCGTGCCCAACTCCGGAGGATTCACCGCAAGAAGCATTCCTGACAGGTCGGTACGGATCTGCTCCACTTCGGCAGGATTCGGTCGGGAAGCGATCACCTCCTCGTCGCGGAGGACCTGGCCGAGAAATCGCGCCAAGATTTCCGTATGATCGGGATCCCCCTCGGCGGTATGTCCCGACAGGGTCGACTCGACGGCAACATCACCCGTGCCTGATCGGCGCGAGACCAGTACCGGAATCCCATCTCCCATCCAGTCGCCGTTCGCGAGCGCATCGACGACACAAGGGAGGATTTCCTTGGACGGCTCCGCCCCGCGCAGCTCCGCCATGACCCAACATGAACCGTTCCCTCCGGCGGCCGCCAGGCCCGCGACGTCCTCAAGGACGGCTCGAAGACAGTTGTCCAGCTCCTCGCCGGACAGGGTCTGCAATCCGGATGTGTTGTAGATGTCTCCGACTTGATCGAGGAACGGCAGGAAGTCTTCCGGAGGGAATTCCCTGAATTTCCTGAGGTCTTCTTCGTCGATCAATCTGAATCTTTCCGTTTCTTGATGGATTCCATTGGAGTGGAATGAAGATACCTTCCTCCCTCTGCTCTGGAAAGGCTCGCGCGGGCAGGCTTTCGGGAAATTCAACCGAAATGGCCGAAGTCTCTACTGCTCGCAGAGCCGCCAGAGCGGCCGGGCATGACGCTGCCGATCACCGGCACGTGCCCGAGCGGGGTTTTGCCGAGCGGTCCGGGCTGGGTGAGACGATCGCGCGGGCCACGGATCGGCCAACTCCTCGTTCAGGGCGCCGGGATGTGCGCGAGACGCCGCGAGGGCAGAACGGCCCGGACGCACGGAGCGGTGTTGGCCCCTCAAAGGGTGCGATCGGTGGATGAGGACCGGAGGTCGTGCGCGGCAGCCTGGCGGAGTCGATCTTTTGATCATCTCCGGAGGAACATTCATGCGGCTGAAGAAGCCCAAGTGGGGCATACCCGCACTGCTGGTCACCGTCAGCACCGTCGGGGCCGCCGTCCCGGCGAGCGCCGCCACCGCTCCGCCCTCCTCGCCCACGGCGGGGGAGGTGCAGTGCAGTTCTTCGACCGCTGAGGGCCAGGAGTTGGCCGCCAAACTCTCCGAGGACATATCGGACGCCCTGAAGGACAGGAAGAACATGGTGTCGGTGTCGCTCTACGACCGGGAGAAGGGCCTCACCTGCGCCTTGGACGCGCACAAGACGTACGACTCCGCCAGTGTGGTCAAGCCGATCGTGCTGGGCGCGCTGCTGCTGAGCACGAGGGACCACGGCGGCTTGACCGATCAGGACAAGAGGCTGGCGCGGGCGATGATCGTGAGTTCCGACAACGCCGCCACCACGACGCTCTGGGCCCAGCTTTCGGAGAACGGCGACAAGACCAAGCCGGTCCAGATCCAGAAGTTCCTCCAGGCCGCGGGCATGAAGGGAACGGTCCTCGACGCAGAGGGCTCGTGGGGCCTGACCCAGGTCACCTCTGCGGACCAGGCCCGGCTGTTGCGGGCGCTCACCACGAAGAACGACGCGGACAGCCCGCTGACCGCCGGGGAACGGACGTACGCGCTCTCCTTGATGCATGACGTACAGGCGGACCAGCGCTGGGGAACCCCGGCCGGTGCTCCGGCGGGAACCGACGTCTACGTCAAGAACGGTTGGCTGCAGCGCTCGCTCACCGGCCCCGACGACCCGTTCGACCGCGGTGACTGGAAGGTCAACAGCATGGGTGCCTTCCAGGGAGCGGGCCGTGACTACGGCCTGGTCGTCCTGACGGAGGACAACCAGAACCGGACGATCGGTGACCTCACCGGGTGGTATTACGGCATCGACACCATCGAGGCGGTCGCGAAGGCCGTGCACCGAGACCTCAACCCGAACACGGCTCAGAAGGGCACCTTCCAGCCGCAGCGCCCCAACCCCGCCGACGCGTTCAAGGACTCGGACCAGTGAGCTCGCCCGGCGGTGCTCTGGTGATCGAGGCGAAGTGATGGCTGGGACCGGCTCCAGGGCCTTGCGGCGGGCAGTGCGCCTACGGAGATCGGTGGCTCCTGTCCCCACCCCCGCGTGCTGCGGCCCTGACCCTGGCCACGCACCTCGACCAGTAGTAGTGGCTGTGATATCCCAGCCGGCAGGTCAGGTGGAGCAACCGCTCACGTGTGGAGAACGGCAGGGTTCCCCACCACGGGTGCGGGGTGAGCAGCTCGCGACGCACCGAGGAGATCAGTCCGATGCTGGCCACACGGACGGCGGTCCGTGCCTCGGTGAGGTCGGTACGGGGCCGTTGGGCCATGACGACGCCCAGGACCAGTAGCTCCTTGCCGGGACGGCCCGCGCGGGCGGCCCAGATGAGGTTGCCACCGGCCACGGTGGTGGTTCCCGTCTTCAGCCCTGTCACCCCGGGGCGACCCAGCAGCTCGTTGGTGTTGCTCAGCCGCCCGGTTCCCGGGAGCCGGGTGCTGTACCGGGCCACGATCGACGCAACCGGGCGTTGTCGGTCTTCAGCCTCTTCGGCGCCATGGGCTACTCCCTGGGCCTCGTCCTCGGCGGCCTGCTGACCGGCTTCGGGTGGCGCTACGTGTTCCTGATGCCTGCCCCGCTCTCACTGCCGGCCCTCGTCGTCGGCTGGAAGCCGATCCCCAAGGACCGCCCTGTCAAGACCGGCGGCCACGACCCGGCCGGCGCCATCGCAATGCCGGCCGCCTTCGTCCTGATCGAAAAGCGTGTCCGCCACCCACTGGTACGCCTCGGCATCCTGCGCCACACCAGCACGATCCGCGCCGACTTGAGCATCGTGGCGCTCGTCGGCTCCTATACGAGCTTCCAGTTCATGCTCACCCTGTTCCTCCAGGACGGCCGCGGCCGGTCCCCCCTGCGCACGGCCTTCGCGCTGCTCCCGGTCGGAGCCGCTCTCGTCCTCGCCGTTCTCACCGGACTGCTCGGCGGAGCGGGTCACAACGGTGGCACCTTCACGCCCTACCGGCCCGGCCTGAACCTCATCACGGCTGTCGCTGCCGCCGGCCTCCTCCTCAACCTGATCCCCCGCCGGCGCCTCCACAGACGCTGACTCACGCAAAGGCAGGAGAACCGAGGTAGGCACGGCGACCCTCTCCGCCCACGCGGTCACGGGGGACCATGGGACCACCGAGAATCAGTGAGGCAGTCTGACGGGCGACCCCGAGGACAGGGAGCAGGAATGATCTCGTCGGAGGAGCACTACCAGAAGCACCGTATCCGGGTCGGTGGCCTCGACATGGCATACATCGATGAAGGCGAAGGCGACCCCATCGTCTTCCTGCACGGGAACCCGACATCGTCATACATCTGGCGCAACGTGATTCCGCACGTGGTGGACCAAGGGCGCTGTATCGCCCCGGACCTGATCGGGATGGGCGATTCGGACAAGCTTCCCGGCAGCGGCCCGGACTCCTACCGTTTCGTGGAACATCGCCGGTACCTCGATGAACTCCTCCAGGCCCTCGGCGTGGGCGAACGTGTGACCCTGGTCGTGCAGGACTGGGGATCGGCCCTGGGCTTCGACTGGGCGTACCGGCACCCTTCGGCAGTCCGGGGCATCGCCTATATGGAGGCCTTCGTGGCCACGATCCCCTCCTGGGACGACATGCCCGACCAGGGCGCCGCGTTCCTCCAGGCGATCCGCTCCACCGCAGGCGACGAAATGGTCCTCGACCGGAACCTTTTCGTCGAGGAAGTCCTTCCCCGTCAGGTACTCCGAGGGCTGTCCGAAGCGGAGATGGCCGCCTACCGGCGCCCCTACACCGAACCGGGCGAATCCCGCCGGCCCACCCTGACCTGGCCGCGTCAAGTCCCCATCGCGGGCGAACCCAAGGACGTCCACGACACGATCACCCGCTATGCGGAATGGCTTGCCACCTCCGCGGTTCCCAAGCTCTTCGTCGAATCAGTCCCCGGTGTCATGTTCCAAGCACACCGCGAGATCGCCCGGTCATGGCCGCATCAGACACATCTGACGGTCACGGGCAGCCACATGATCCAAGAAGACGCACCCGACGAGATCGGAAGGGCTCTCGCCTCCTGGCTGCGGGATCTGTAGACCCGTTCGACGCCGACGGACGACTCCGCACACGCCGACGCCCGGACGCGGCCTCGGCCGGATCCCACAGACCGGGGCTTCCTCCCCACCGTCAGGGCGCGCCGCAGTCGTCCGTTCCTGGTCCGGGCACGCGCCGGTCGCTACAGTCCAGGCGTGTCCTCTCAGCCCTCTCCGTCCGACTGGCACTTCCTGATCGAACGCCGGGGGTGGGTCTGGTGGATGCCCATCGTTCTCGTCCTGCTCGTTCTGGTCGCGGACGTGGCCGTGCAGGGGCGTGAACCGGTGAGTTTCCTGCTCACCGGTGTTCCCCCGCTGGTCTGCGCGACACGTGGTCCCAGGGCGACCGCTTGGTCGGTGGTCGGCTGCCTGGGCCTGCAGATGCTGATGGCAGCGGGCCGTCCCGGCCACTTCGGCGAGCAGCACCACCTGGCCCTGTACACGGCCACCCTGTGCGTCGGCGCGGTCAGCGTCCTGCTCGCCCACCAACGGCAGAGGACCGAGAACCACCTGACGCAGGCGGACACCGTGGCCGAGGCGATGCAGCGGGCACTGCTGCGCCCGGTGCCGCCGGCGCTCGCCCACGTACGCGCCGCCGGGTACTACGCGGCGGGCGAGGGCGGCACCCTCGTCGGGGGCGACCTGTACGACATGTGCGAGACGCCGTTCGGCGTCAGGGCGCTCATCGGCGACGTCCGCGGCAAGGGGCTGGACGCCGTACAGACGGTTGCCGCGGTCCTGGGGAGTTTCCGCGTGTCCGCACACGAATGGCAGGACCTGCCCGTCCTGGCGGACCGGCTGGAGCTCAGCATCGCCCGCAACAGCCCCGGAGCGGGTGCGGGCGATCCCGAACTGTTCGTGACGGCACTGGTCATGGAGTTCGCCGAGGACAGGGTGCGCGTCGTGGACCGCGGCCATCCGCCGCCGGTGGTCGTCGGGCCCCACGGAGCCCGCCGCCTGGAAACCGCCCCGGCGCTGCCGCTGGGGCTCGGCGACCTTTCCCCCGGCCGGGTCGCGATGACGGAACACACCCTGCTGCCCGGCGAGGTACTCGTCGTGTACACCGACGGCTTCAGCGAGGCGCGCAACACCGACGGTACGTTCTACCCCGTCCTGCGACGCCTCGGGGAACACTTCTCCAGGATGCCACCGTGCCCCCGGCAGGTGGTGTCCTTCCTGCGGGCCGACACGGAGGCCTGGTCGGCCGGATGCGAAGCCGACGACCAAGCCGTCCTCGCCATCGAACTGATCCGGCCGACGCCTGGCCCGACGACCCCGACGAGTTCATCACCGGTGCCGACTGATCTTGCTCATTGATCGATTGCCGGGCATCCCCCCGGCGAATCGGCTGATCGGGGGAGCGTCTTGGGCGTGCTGGTCGGGTTCCTTGGGAGGCGGGGCCGAACCGCCGGCCGGGGTGTCATGGGATCCGGCGCGATGAGCAAGGGTGCAGGCAGTGATACAGGCGTTGCGGGCTGGTGGTCTGTTCGACGGGACGAAGGCGCTCGGTCCCGGCATGGTGCTGGTCGAGGACGGCCGGATCAAGGACGTCGACGTGACCGGAGCCCAGGCGCCGGCGGGCGCCGAGACTCTCGATTTCGGCGCGGACGCGTGGATCCTGCCGGGACTGATCGACACCCATGTCCACCTCGCCTTCGACGCCGGCGACGACCCGGTTGACCACCTGTCGCGATCCGATGACGGCAGTGTGCTGACGCGCATGTTCCAGGCCGCCGGACGCGCCTTGGAAGCAGGGATCACGACGGTCCGTGATCTGGGCGACCGCGGCTACCTGACGGTGAGGCTGCGCGAGGAGATCGGCTCCTGCCCACAGGCGTGGCCCCACATCGTCGCCGCGGGCCCGCCGATCACCACCCCGGGCGGCCACTGCCACTTCCTGGGCAGCGGGGTACGGGGACGCGACGCGCTGATCGCCGCGGTCCGGGAACGCCATGAGCGCGGCTGCGACGTGGTGAAGGTCATGGCCAGTGGCGGCGGGATGACCCCGGGCACCCACATGCACCTGCCCCAGTACCAGCCCGAGGACCTGCGGGCCGTAGTCGACGAGGCGCACCGCCTCGGCATGACGGCCGCCGCGCACGTGCACTCGGCCGAAGCGATCGGCCAGGCCCTCGACGCGGGGTTCGACACCCTCGAACACCTGACGTTCTTCACCGAGCACGGCCCCCGCCCCACTTCCGACCTCGTGGAACGGATCATCGACAGCGGCACGACGGTCAGTCTCACCGTGGGGAGCGTGCCGGGCGGGCGGCTTCCCGCCTCGATGGCCGACTCGTGGGCTCTGCTCTATCCCACCTGGGCCCGACTCCACCGCGCGGGCGTCGCGATCACGGCGGGCACCGACGCGGGCATCTGTCCGGCCAAGCCCCACGACGTCCTCCCGTACGCGGTGGCCGAGCTCGCGGGCCCGGTCGGCATGGCACCGAACGCGGCCCTGGCCGCCGTCACGTCGGTCGCCGCGGCCGCCTGCGGGCTGGCCGGGGTCAAGGGCTCCCTCAAGACCGGAGCGGACGCGGACCTCCTGGTCGTCGGCAGCAATCCCCTCCTCGACCTCACCGCCCTGCACGACGTCCGCTCCGTCTACCGCGCCGGACACAACATCGACCCCGTCGGCATCCTCTGCTGGTGACCGATCCTTCGTGCTGCGATCAATCGATCCGGCCTCAGCTCAGCCCGGCGTAAAGGGCTCCGTGGCCGTGGCCGTGGCCGTGAGGCGGCCGTAGTGCCGGTGTGACGCGCAGTCGTCTAAGAAGCAGCGAGGGTTTTCACTGTGCTGTCCCAGGCCATCTCGGTACTCAGCTGGGTGAGGCAATCGAGGTCGTCGTCCTGAAGGGTGGTCAGGGTGTTCGCGAGCGTGATGGCGCCGGTGCCCAGGTCGCTCCAGAGGTAGCTCGCCCAGGCTGCGAGCTGGTCCTCGTTGGCCAGCCTTCCGGCACGCTGTGGGTCCGACTGGAACGTGTCTACCAGGCCGGGTATGGCTTCGAGTGCCGCTCGCAGGCCGCCGTATTCGGCCCAGGAATCCGAGCTGAGCATTTCCTTCACGTAAGTGAGCGCTTGCGGGTCCAGGTTTGAGAGCTCCTGGACGGCTGTGCGGCAGTTCTCCGAAAACGTGTACCCGTAGATTTCGATGTGAGTTGGTTCCACGGTACTTCCTGTTCTGATTGTCCAGCCTTGGTCATACCCGATACCGCCACATTGCCTGCGGTGCCGCTCTTTTGCGGCAAGAGCCCTTGACCTTCAGTGAGAGGAGTGGGCGGGCTCAACTACTCTACTTACCGGACCTCGAAGGCGAATCCCTCTTCAGGCGTCTCATCGGGAAGAAACAGATGCCTCGATCACGCTCCCTGACCACGAAATTGAATGTGTGATGTCGGCCAGGCGGCCGTCGAACAGGTCAGCCCGGCCATGGACACCCGGCACGGGCCCCGGACCACCGGGGTGCGGCCCCCGCGTCCCCGGCTCCGAGGTCAAACCGATGGGCAGGGGCGGGGTGTTCCCGTTTCTCAGAGGCGGTAGAAGGCGACCGCGTTGTCGTGGAGGACGGCGTCGAGGCAGTCGCCCGCCGCCTCGGCCAGGAGGTCGAGGTCGGTGTCCTCGAAGGGGCGGCGGGCCCGGGTGGAGGGCAGGTCGGATCCTGCCATCAGCGCGGTCGGGTCCACGTTCAGTACGGCTCGGACCGTGCTGACGACATCGAGATCGACCCGTCCGAAGCCGGTGGCCTTCACCCGTACGCCCTTTTCCACCAGCGCCAGCAAGTGGGGCAGACCGTCGGCGTGCAGGCCCAGGTGGTCGATGCTCACCGCCGGCAGTGCGGCCAGGGTGGGGGACAGCTCGGGAAGGTCACGTGCGTCGACGTAGAGCTCGGTGTGCATGCCCGCCACGGCGTGCACGCGCCGCGCCAGCGTGTCCAGGTGTTCCAGGGCGGCCGATCCGCCGCGTCGGAGGTTGAACCGCACCGCGCGCACCCCACGCTGCCCGAGCAGGGCGATCTCTTCGTCGGAAATGTCGTGAGGGATCTGGGTGACGCCGACGAAGCCGGCCCCGAGCTGGGTGAGTGCGTCGAGCAGATAGCCCTGGTCGAAACGCTGGAAGGATCCGGAGACGACCGCGCCGCCGACTACGTTGAGCTCTCGGGTCCGCTCCCTGTACTGCCCGGCCGGGAACTCTTCGGGCAGGAAGCCGTTGTTCTCGAACAGCGGGAAACGACGGTCGATCACGTGGAAATGGGCGTCGAAGAAGGGACGGCGAGTGGTCACGATGTTCCTCCGGTGGATACGTGGGCCGCCGGAAGCGGCCGGTGGGGGCGTGTGGCGGGGGAGCGCGGCACCCACCGTCAGGGATGAGTCCCCGGAGCGCTCTGCCGGTGCCCGAGACCGCGCAGGCGTGTTTCGGGAAGGAAGCGGATGCAGACGATGGAGACGAGCGCGGCGACGCTCATGTACACGCCCACCGCGAACGCCCCGAAGGAGTCCTGCAGGCGGGTGGCGATCAGAGGCGCACCCGCCGCGCCGAGCACACCGCCGAGGTTGAAGGCGACGCTCGCGCCGGTGTAGCGCACGCGTGCGCCGAACAGCTCCGGCAGATAGGCGCCGATCGGGCCGTAGGAAAGGCCCGTGACGAAGTACAGCCCGCTGATCGCCCCCGCTATCAGAAGGATCTGCCCGGTGTCGAGGAGCGGGAACACCACCAGGGCGTACGGTACGGTCACCGCCGATCCGATGAGGAGGACCCGGCGACGGCCGACACGGTCCGAACGGGTGGCGGAGAACCAGATTCCGGCCGCGAACGCGGCACAGCCGAACAGTGAGACCGCCAGCATCGTGCTTCGCGGGATCTTCAGCGTCCCCGTGGCGTAGGACAGGCAGAAGGCGGACGCCGTGTAGAAGGTGCAGAACACGACGACCATGGCACCAGCGCCGAGGAGGAGCTCGCGCGGGTGCTTGCGGAGCACCTCCAGGACCGGAGTCCTGCTCAGCTCGCCGGCCCCGGCCATCTCGCGGAAGACGGGAGTCTCCGCGACCTTCCACCGCACGACGAGTCCCACCATGGTGAACAAGAAGGACAACAGGAAGGGAATGCGCCAGCCCCATGCGGCGAACGCGGATTCGGAGACGGTGGAGGAGATGATCCAGAACACCCCCGTGGCCGCGAACAGGCCGAGCGGTGCGCCCAGTTGGGGCGAGGAACCGAAGCGGCCGCGCTGTTCCTCCGGAGCGTGCTCGACGGAGAGCAGCGCGGCCCCGCCGAACTCGCCGCCCAGCCCGATGCCCTGGACCAGTCTGAGGGCGATGAGGAGGGCGGGTGCGGCGGTGCCCCACTGGGCGTAGCCGGGCAGCAGGCCGACGCAGGCGGTCGACAGACCCATCATCAGGAGCGATATGACCAGGACGGCCTTGCGTCCCAGCCGGTCCCCGAAGTGGCCGAACAGCATCGAACCGAGTGGCCGGGCGACGAAGGCGACACCGAAGGTGGAAAACGACGCGAGCAGGCCGCTCGTCGCCGAGAGGTCGGGGAAGAAGACGTGGTTGAAGACCAGCGCGGCGGCCATCCCGTAGATGTAGAAGTCGTAGAACTCGATGGCGGTGCCGAAGAGGCTGGCCGCGGCGATCCGGTGCATGTGTCCCGGGTGTCCCGTACCGGTTTCCATGGGCGAGGGCGCGAGGTCCCTCACGGAGTCGGTCATGTCCTTCGTTCCCTTCACGGGGCGTGCCGGCCCAACTGCCCGGCCCGGAAACGGTAGCGAGGCGGGCAGATGTGGTTCATCCACCGATCGGGGGCCCGGGCGGTGTGTCCCTGCCCTCGTGGCGTGGAGTCCGGCAGAGCATGCGCGCCCCTCCCACTGCTGAGCAGGTCATACAGCGCAGGGTCGGGGCTCAGCCGGGCTCATGCCCGTGACAGCTCTTCGACGGCGAAGGCCGGCTCGACCGACTCGCCGCCGTGGCCACCACCGGCGCCGGCGGCTGTCATCAAGCCGGGCAGGTGTGGGCGAGGGCCTGGTCGAGGCCGCTGCGGTGGATGGCGTCCAGACCCATGGCCTGAACGGCAGTTGCCTTCGTCCGCTCCAGCAGCACATCGCAGTCGGGGCGGGACAGCAGGGGCTGGGCCTGCTGGATGGCGGTGAGCAGCCGGCTGTCGACGCGGTCCAGGACGGGGCGGACCTGGGTGGCGAGGTCGGGGCGGCGTGTCGGTTGCTCCGCGGGGTGTTCCTGCCACTGTGCGTAGAGCGCGCGCTGGACGTCCTTGTTGGCAGCGATCTGAGCCTTGAAGATCCGCTGGACAGAGGCCCGGTCGATCCCGAGTTCCGCGGCCCGGGCGGTTGCCTTGTCCAGGACGATCTTCTCGCGGGCAGGGTCGTCGATGGGCTGGGGGGTACCCCATTTCGCCGCGGCCACCGTGTCCGCGGTCATCACGCGCTCAGCGGCGAGCCGCACGAGCGTCCCCAGCGCTTGCTCGGCCTGCGGGCTGCTCGACCCCGACGGGCCGCCGCCCGGGGTCCGGGAGGTGCCGCAGGCCACGAGGGCGGCTACTCCGGCAATGGTCAGGGCCAGCACGGCAGCCCGCATTCGGATAGTGCTCACGAGAACCACTATCCGTTCCTGTCGGCCGTGGCACACCACCCGATCGGACGACTCGCGGGTGTACCCGGGGAAGGCGGGCGGGTCCCCCGGCAGCACCCCGGTACGCCGACCGGGTCGTCGCGGCAGCACGCCAGTCGGATTCCGCCTCCGCCGCCACCGGGAGTCCGAACGGCCCGCATCCCCGAGCGGCCGACCGCCCGCCATCCGACCTCGGCGTGCCCCGCGCATCCCCCGTCGGCGAGCCGTGCCCCGGCCGGCGCAGGCGTGATGGTGTGCGGCGGAACCGAACGCCGAGCCAGGGAAGGGGTAAATCCTGGCCAAGTCGGAGTGGGTGAATCCGGTGCGACACGCCGCTGACACATCGGCAGAACCCTTGTGCGGCAGACGTCTTGACGAGCCCATGGGACGGCGGCGCGGCTTGTTCGATTGGCCGAGTGTTGACGTGCGACGGCTGAACCGCTGATCGGTCGACGGGGTCTGTGCAGGCGTGCGGTCTCCGTTCCCAACGGCAGGCCGTGTAAACGGAACCCGCGAAAACGAAGGCCCTGCCCGTGTCATCACTTCCCTCCGGCCGTCACTTCCAGCCGCGTCCGCAGCCACGCCGCGGCCCCCGCGACGGCGCCCACTTCCCCGGTGCCCCCGCCCACCCACCGCGCACCCTCCTCGACATCTTCGACGCCACCGTCGCCGCGCACCCGCGCTCCCCCGCCCTGGACACCGGGGAACGGGTCCTCGACTACCGGCACCTCGCGGCCGAGGTGGACGCCCTCGCGGCACGGCTGCGCCGGGCCGGCGCCGGGCCCGGCGACCGGATCGGCCTGCGCGTCCCGTCGGGCACCGCGGACCTGTACGTGGCGGTGCTCGCGGTGCTGCGCTGCGGGGCGGCGTACGTGCCGGTGGACGCCGACGATCCGCAGGAGCGGGCGGAGACGGTCTTCCGTGAGGCCGGGGTCTGTCTGGTCCTCGGGGCCGGGACCGCCATCGGCCCCGGGGTGGTCCCGCCCCTCGGGCACCGGATGGGACCCGGTATCCCGTCAGCCGCGGGCCGGGCGGTCGAACCGGGAGACGATGCCTGGATCATCTTCACCTCCGGATCGACGGGCGCCCCCAAAGGGGTGGCGGTCCGTCACCGGAGCGCCGCCGCCTTCGTCGATGCGGAGGCCGGGCTGTTCCTGACGGACCGGCCGCTCGGCCCGGGAGACCGGGTACTGGCCGGGCTCTCGGTGGCGTTCGACGCCTCCTGCGAGGAGATGTGGCTGGCCTGGCGGCATGGCGCCTGCCTGGTACCGGCGCCACGGTCGCTGGTCCGCGCCGGTCACGAACTGGGTCCCTGGCTGGTCGAACGGGGTGTCACCGTCGTCTCCACGGTGCCCACTTTGGCCGCGCTGTGGGCGCCCGAGTCCCTGGCCCGGGTCCGGCTGCTGATCGTGGGCGGAGAAGCCTGTCCCGCTGAGCTCGTGGACCGGTTCGCCGTGCACGGGCGCGAGATGTGGAACACCTACGGCCCCACCGAGACCACCGTCGTCGCCTGCGCGGCCAGGCTGCGCCCCGGCGAGCCGGTACGGATCGGGCTGCCGCTCGACGGCTGGGACCTGGCGGTGGTGGACGAGGCCGGCGAGCCCGTCGCGTACGGGGAGGTGGGCGAGCTGGTCATCGCGGGCGCGGGGCTGGCCCGCTACCTCGACCCCGTCAAGGACCGCGAACGGTACCGGCCCAGCCCGGCCCTGGGCGTCGACCGGGCGTACCGCACCGGCGACCTGGTGAAGGCCGACCCGGCGGGCCTCGTGTTCGCGGGCCGAGCCGACGACCAGGTCAAACTCGGCGGACGGCGGGTGGAGTTGGGTGAGATCGATGCCGCGCTGTCCGCACTGCCCGGGGTGCTCGGAGCCGCTTCGGCGGTCCGGGAGACCCGGGCCGGCGGGCGGGTCCTCGTCGGGTACGTGGTGCCCGGCCCCGGGTACGGGCGGGAGCGCGCCCGCGACGAGCTCATCCGGCGTCTGCCGGCCGCGCTGGTGCCCGTTCTCGCCGAGGTGCCCGAGCTGCCCACCCGTACGTCCGGCAAGGTGGACCGGGACTCCCTGCCGTGGCCGCTGCCCGCCGATACCGGACCGGCGGCCGGGCTGACCGGGACGGAGGCGCGGCTGGCGGACCTGTGGGAGGACCTGCTCGGCACCCGCCCGGGGCCCGCCGACGACTTCTTCGCGCTCGGCGGCACCAGCCTGGGCGCGGCCCGGCTGGCCTCCGCGCTGCGCCCGGGGCATCCGGGCATCTCGGTGGCCGACCTCTACCGCAGGCCCGTACTGCGGGACATGGCGGCCCACGCCGACACGCTCGTCGCGGGCCGGGCTGCCCGCCCGCCGGTCCGTCCGGTCCCGCGCCGGGCCGGCCTCGTCCAACTGCTGTCGCAGATGGTGCTGTTCGGGGTCACCGGTCTGCGCGGTGCGGTCGCCCTGGCGGGTGTCGACAACGTGCTGGGCCTGCTCGCCCCGCACGCCTGGACCCCGTACACCCCGTGGTGGTTCGTGGTGACCGGGTGGGTGGTGCTGTTCAGCGCCCCCTCGCGGTTCGTCCTGGGCACCGTCGCCGCACGGCTGTTGACCCGGGGGGTGCGCCCCGGCGTCCACCCCCGGGGCGGCCGCACCCACCTGAGACTGTGGACGGCCGAGCGGGTCGTGGCGGCCTTCGGGGTCCCGGCGCTGCTCGGCACCCCGTGGGCCGCCCGGTACGCCCGCGCGCTCGGCTGCACCGCCGGACCGGGAGCCGCCCTGCACGCGATGCCGCCGGTCACGGGGCTCGCCGAGTTCGGCGCCGGATGCTCGGTGGAACCGGAGGCCGACGTCTGCGGATGGTGGCTCGACGGAGACCGCCTCGTGATCGGGGCCGTCCGGATCGGCGCGGGCGCGCGGGTCGGCCACCGCGCGACGCTGATGCCCGGCGCCGAACTGGGCGAGGGCGCCGAACTCGCCGCGGGGGCCTGCCTGACCGGCCGCGTCCCGGCGGGCGAGAGCTGGCACGGCTCCCCGGCGCGACCCCGTCGCGCCGACGCCGAAGGCACCTGCGGTGCTCCGGGCGACCGGCACGACCTCAAGGACGCCCCGGGGGACCGGTCACGGCAGCGCCGCCCCTGGCGGGCCGCGTACGCGCTCTCCCTGCTCCTCCTGCCCCTGCTGCCGGTCATCGCGGCCCTCCCGGTGCTGATCGGCACCTACCGGCTCATCCGGGACTGCACCACGCTCGGCGAGGTCGCGTTGCGGCTGGTGCTCGCGGCCCCGGTCTCCGTCATCGTGACCACCCTCTGCTGGATCGGGCTGATCACGCTGGTGGTCCGCGTACTGGGCCGGCGCATCACCCCCGGCAGCCACCCGGCCGACGGCGGCGTGGCATGGCGGGTCTGGCTGGTCCACCGGATCCTCGACGGCTGCCGGGGCGGCCTGTTCCTGCTGTACGCCAGCCTCGCCACCCCGCTCTGGCTGCGCCTGCTGGGCGCGCGGGTCGGCCGGAACACCGAGATCTCCACCGTGCTCCCGCTGCCTTCGCTGCTGCGGGTCGACGACGAGGCCTTCCTCGCCGACGACACCCTGGTCGCCCCCTACGAGCTACGGGCCGGCCGGATGCGCCTGGGCACCGCGCGGGTCGGACGCCGGGCCTTCGTGGGCAACTCGGGCATCGTCGGCCCCGACCGGTACGTGCCGGACGGCGCACTGATCGGCGTGCTCTCCGACGCCCCCGCGGACGCCGCTCCCGGTACCTCCTGGCTGGGCCGACCCGCGATCGAGCTGCCGCGCACCGCGTCCGCCGGAGACGCGAGCCGCACCTTCGCCCCGCCCCGGCGGGTGGTCATGGCCCGCGCCGCCGTCGAACTGTGCCGGCTGGTACCGCTGGTCTGCGGGCTGCTGCTGGCCGAGGGCGTGCTCCTCGGTGAGCAGGACGCCCTGGGGGTCGGCGGACCGTTGTTGGCGGCGGCGGTCGCGGTACCGCTCCTGCTGGCCGCCGGGGTGGCCGCGGCGCTGACGACGACCGCCGCCAAGTGGCTGCTGGTCGGCCGGTTCCGGGTGACCGACCAGCCGCTGTGGAGTTCGTTCGTCTGGCGCAACGAGCTGTACGACACCTTCGTCGAATCCCTCGCCGTGCCGTGGCTGGCCGGGCCCTTCAGGGGCACCCCGGTACTGAACTGGTGGCTGCGCACCCTCGGGGCGCGGATCGGCCGGGGCGTGTGGTGCGAGACGCACTGGCTGCCGGAGACCGATCTGGTCACGGTGGGGGACGGGGCCAGCGTGAACCGGGGCTGCGTGCTCCAGACCCATCTGTTCCACGACCGCATCATGCGCATGGACACCGTGTGCCTCGACGCGGGTGCCTCGTTGGGCCCGCACAGCATCGTGCTTCCGGGCACCAGGGTCGGGGCGCACACCTCCGTGGGGGCTTCGTCCCTGCTGATGCGGGGGGAGACCGTCCCCGCGGGCACCATTTGGGCGGGCAACCCGGTGGCGGGGGTCGCGACGGCGGCAGAGGAGGGCGGGGCGTGACCGGCTCGGCCGAGGACCGCCCGGCCGGGGAGGGGACGGCCGGGGACGCGGCGGGCGGGCGCACCCCCGCCGGGTGGTGCAGCAGGCGCGGCCTCCTCGCCGCGCTGGGCGCGGTCCCGCTGGCCGCGACGGCGGCGGCATTGACCGGCGACGGGCGGCGGCGCCCCGACGGACCGGACCCCACCGCCACCCCACCGCGCTACTTCCCGGACCACGGCTCGGACGGACACCGCACGCTCGGCTACGACCTGCGCCTCGCCTACGACCCCGAGGACGCCCGGCTGAAGGGCCTGGCCCGGATCCGGGGCGTGGCTTCGGCCCGGGCCCACGGGATCACCCTGGACCTGGCGGGACGGCTCGCGGTGGAGTCGGCGCGGTTGGACGGAGGGGCCGCTCAGGTCCGCAGGCACGGCAGCCGGCTGGTGCTCTCGGGGCGGCGGGCGCTCGCGGAGGGCCAGACGTTCACCGCCGAGGTCCGGTACGGGGGCCGGCCGGCTCCGGTGAACGGGCCGTTCGGGCCGATCGGCTGGGACCGGACGGGCGACCGGTACGACGGGACGCTGGTGGCCTCGCAGCCCTTGGGGGCCCCGTCGTGGTTCCCCTGCAACGACCGGCCGGACGACAAGGCCGCGTACCGGTTCGCGATCACCGTTCCGGCCGGTCACCAGGCCCTGGCCAACGGCGTCCCGAGAGGTCGTGTGGAGAGCTCCGGGGGCACCTGGTGCTGGACGTACGACCACCCCTGGCCGATGGCGTCCTACCTGGCCGCCGTCTACACCGGCCGGTTCGTCACCGAGGGGGACGAGGTGACGCGCAACGCCTTCCCCGAGCACCTGGCCGAAGCGGCCCGGCACGATCTGGCCCGCCAGCCCGAGATGATGCGGCTGTTCGAGGAGGCGTTCGGCACGTATCCGTTCGCCACGTACGGGGCGGTGGTCGTCGACGCGGACCTCGGCGCCCCCGTCGAGAACCAGACCCTCTCGGTGTTCGGCCGCAACCACGTCGACGGGCGGCGCGGCTGGGAAACCCTGGTCGCCCACGAGCTGGCCCACCAGTGGTTCGGGAACAGCGTCGGGATCAGGGACTGGCGGCACATCTGGCTGAACGAGGGCTTCGCCACCTACGGCGAGTGGCTGTGGTCGGAGCGGTCGGGCGAGGCCCCCGCCGACGAGCTCGCCCGCACGACCCGGCGGCTGCTCGCCTCGGCCCGCCAGGACCTGCTGATGGCGGACCCCGGCCCCCGGTCCGTCTTCGACGACCGCGTCTACACGCGGGGCGCGTGCACCCTCCACGCGCTCCGCCTGACCGTCGGGGACGAGGACTTCTTCAAGGTCCTGCGATCGTGGCACGCCGACCACCGGGGCGGGGTCGCGGACACCCCGGCGTTCCTGGCCCACGTCGACCGCATCACGGGGTCGACCGGGGGGAGCACGGCCCTGCGCCCCTGGCTCTTCGACAGACCCCTGCCCGCCTTCCCGCACCCCCCGCACGCCCCGTGACTCCGGCCCCCGGACGCACGGCCGGGGTCGTGGCCCGAGCCTGGAAGCCCTCCCCGGCGCGGGCCACGAGCCGTCACTGCCCGACGCCTCCCGAGAGCAGCTCCGCGATCTCCTCGTTCCTCGCCCGGGCGTCCTTCGCGTCCTGGGAGTCCTTGGCGGCCGGCGAGGTGACCTTCCAGTCCGGATGGTTCGGCATGGGGGGTGTCTTCGTCCCCGTCAGCCATGCTTCGAGGAAGGCCTTCACGCCTTGGCCGGGGACCACCCGGCCGGCGACGGCGATGTAGTCGTCGGTGGTGGCCGACTTGTCCTTGTACGTTTCGAGGAAGGTGCGTTCGATGCGCCGGAAGGCCGCGTCGCCCACCTTCTCCCGAAGTGCGTAGAGGGCGAGGGGGCCGCCGAGGTAGGCCTGATTGCTGCTGAGGGACTCCTGCGTCGGAGCGGCGACCGGACCGTACTTCTGACGGTAGAGGTCTCCGTTCTCGTACACGGCCTTCATCGCGGCTTCCATGCTGTCGCTCTTGCCGTCGTTGGTCGGCCACCCGTTCGCGAACCGGTAGAGCAGGGCGTAGTAGCTGGCGTGGCCTTCGCTGAGCCAGTTGTCCGACCAGGTCGCGGGGGTGACACTGACGCCGAACCACGAGTGCACCAGTTCGTGCATCATGTGCGACGCCACTGCGGGAACCGGCTGCTCGGCGAGGTAGGAGGGGTCGTAGAGGGTGAGGGTCTGCGTCTCCAGACCGGAGAACCCGAACGGCTTCGCGCTGTCCGTGGCGAGCGGCATGACGCCGTACGTTTCCAGCGGGAACGGCCCCAGCTCGTCGACGGCCCACTTCATCTGCTGCGGCGTCAGCGCGAGGACCTTGAACTTCCCTGCCTCCCCCCGCGGTACCACGTCGCGTATCGGCACACCGTCGGTCTTCCCGAGGCGATCCGTCCGGTACGGGCCGACCGCGATCTGGACCAGCTCCGTGGCCATCGGGTGTTGGGTCCGGTACGTGTACGTCGTGTACCCGGCACGGGCAACCGGCTTGCCCACGGGCAGCCCGTTCGCGATTCCGATGTATCCGCTCCGGTCGGGCACCGCCACGTGGATGGTGAACCCGGCCTTGTCCGAGGGCACGTCGTTGCAGGGGAAGACCGTATGAGCGGCAGCGGGCTGCGCCGCCACGGCGAAGCCGTGCGTCGTGTCCGCCCAGCCGGTGACCGTGCCCGCCGCACGCGGATCGACCCGGTAGCGGACGTCCACCGACATCCGTGTACCGGATGCCACCGGGCGGGAGGGAGAGACAGTGAGCTTTCCACCACCGGTACGGAACCGCGCGGGCTTGCCATCGACCTGGACCGAGGCGATGTCCAAACCGTAGGCGTCCAGGTCGAACGTGCGCAGTCGCTCCGAAGCGGTGGCTGTGATCAACGCGTCCGCATGGACCGGCGTGCGCGCATCCTGCGGCTCGTAGCGGAGGGACAGGTCGTAGTCGTTGACGCGGTACCCGGCATTTCCCAGACTCGGGAAGACCGTGTCACTGCTGCTGGGCGATTTCACCTGCGCCGCCTGGGCGACGGCGGGGGCGACCAGGGTGGCGGCCAGGACCATGGCCGCCGTCGCGGCGACCTTCGCGTGGTGTCTCTTCATGGGGGTTCTCTCCGAGGGGAGGGCAGACAGTGCTCGTGGTCGAGTCCGGAGCGGCCGAATGCGGCAGAACCCGAGCGTAGGGAGCGGTGACCACGCCTGACACAGCCGATCGGCGGAGCCCGGGGCGGAGCCCCCCGAACCGATCGAGGGCCTCCGCGCCACCGATTGGGCACGACTCCCGACGCCGCATCGGGCCGACCGGCTGGTGCGGGGCGGCGTCCGGCGACGGTGCGCGTGTTCGCCGGCCTGCTCCGGGTCGCACGGGCTCTCCGGCAGGTGCACGGAAACCCGCACCACAGCGTGTGAGAGACCGCGGCGGTTCGAAGGGATGGCGAGCCCCGTGCCAACGACAGGCCGGATGCCCGGAAGGGCAGACATGCGGCTTGTGTAGCGGTATATGCCGCTAGCCGACCTATGGTCGGCTCATGACTGAGCGTATGCAGGAACCGACGTTGCTCGTACTCACCGCCCTCGCCGATATGCCCCGGCACGGTTACGCGATCATGCAGGAGGTGGCGGTCATTTCCGCAGGACGCGTGAACCTGCGGACCGGAACCCTCTACAGCGCGCTCGACCGCCTCGTCCGGCAGGGGCTGATCACGACGTCCGCGCAGGAGATCGTGAGCGGAAGGGCCCGGCGCACCTACGCGCTGACCCCGGCGGGCCGCGACGCGCTCGCCGCCGAAGCGCTGCGCTGGCATTCCACGCTGAACGCGGTCACGCACCGGCTGGCCGCCCCCGCTCCCGCCTCCCGCACGGCCATGGGCAGCCTCGCATGACCCAGCTGATCGCCCTCTTCCCGAGGAAGTACCGGCAGGCGCACGGTGAGGAGATGGCGTCCCTCTACGCCCTCTCCACCGAGCGCGCCGGATCCGCTGCCCGGTTCCGCGAGGCGCTGGACCTCGTCGCGCACGCGCTGCGGACACGCCTGGGGGTGACCTCGGCGCACCGTGTGGGGCCTGTCATCGCGTTCGCTCTCCCGTTCCTGCTGGTGACTCTGGCCGGACAGCGGGTGGCCGGTCTGCCGGACCTGTTGCGTGCGGGCGGATCGGCGGGCTTCCCCGGTTCCTGGTGGCTGGCCGCGGGCGTCCCCGTCGCCCTGACAGCGGCAGCGGTCTGCACGGTGATGGGACGGTGGCGCTCCGCACGGCTGCTCGTCGCCGCGTTCGCCGCCCTGTACGTCCTGACACGAACGCAGACCAGTGTCCCCGGGGGCGGGGTCGAGCCGGCCGACCTGCTGACGGCCGCGGTGCTGCTCCTCGCACTCGGTTCCCCTCCCGACCTCCAGCCCCTCTCCCGCTCCACCCGGTTCACGCTCGGCTGCGTGGCGGCCGGAGCCGCCGTGGTGCAGGTGCTCGCCTTCTACGGGCCCACCAACACCGGCCTGTGGCGAGTTCACCCCGCCGCCGCCATGGCGACCGTCCTGGCCATCGCGCTCGCCGTCAGCGCGCTGCGGGACCGGTCCGTGTCCCCGACGGTCACGGCCATCTTCCTCACGGTGGTCCTGTGGTCGGCTTCCGCCCTCCTCGGACCGATGGGCAACAGCTGGAACGTCTACGCGCCTCTGGCGGTCGCCGCCGCCGTCACCGCGGCGGCAGCGGTCCCGGCCCGGCTCCGGCCCCGGACCACCGGACACCGGCCGTGAAGGGGGAGCCGTGTTCAACCTGATCGAGGAACTGTTCAACCCGGGCCGCAGGCACACCGATGAGGAACGCGAGCGCCGGGAGACGACCCGCATCGACACCACCGATGCCGACCCGGGAACCGGCCCGATAGACCTCGACTCCGGGCAGGTACGCATACGCCTGACCACCGACCCGCAATAGAACACGGCACGGCGCAAGGGCACCGGGGCTGCGCTGTGTACGGGACCAGCGTGCTGTGCGCCGCCTCGCCGTCGCCCGGACCGACGATCCACAGGTGCTCGCCTTCCCCGCGGTCCGTGCCCCCGTAGCGGCCCCGGCCGCGAGCCCGCTCCCGGGCGACCGCTCGCCGGCTTCGGCCCCCGTCGGCCGGTACGTGGCGGTGGGCCTGCTTCCGAGTGCGGGTATCGCCGTCAGTCGGAGTCGAGCTGCCGGACGGCCTGCGTGAGGTCGCACAGCAGGGCTCGGGCGGCGGTGATGTCGGCTTCGGGGATCCGGGCGCCGATGCGGCGGTGTGACGCGTGTGCCCGTGTGGTGATGGCCTGGAGCACCCGGCGGCCCTCCGGGGTGAGGGTGAGCAGGGGGGAGGTGCGGTGGTCGGGGTTGGCGGTGAAGGCGGCCAGGCCCTCCTTGGTGAGCTCATTGGCGATGCGCTGGACGTTCTGGCGGGCCACCCCGAGGCGACGGGCCGCGCTGGGCACGCTCACGGGCTGCTCGGAGACCGCGCTGAGGACCTGCCAGCGCGCCTGGGTCTGTCCTTCCGCAGCCGCGATGGCCTCCCCGGATCTGCGCAGTGCCCCGGCCGCCTCGTAGATCTCGGCGACCAGCAGCGCCATCTCGTCGGACATGCTCACACCCTCCAGATTGACATCATGATGTCTAGATGGAAACCTGGTGTCATCTTAGCGGGTCTGATCGACCTCGGGCAGACCCGACCCACCACAAGGAGCATGTGATGAGCACCGCGATCGAGAACCTGAAGGCGGCCCTCGAGCGGGCGGCGGCCGTCCGTCCGCGGGTCGGAGGATTCCCCTACCTCGCCGAGGCGCTGCGTCAGGCAGGCGTGAGCGCGGTCCGCTGTACCGTGCCCGCGGGCATCAGCGTCTACATCACCGACGCCGGGCCCGTGGTCACCCGGACCACGCCGATCCTGGAAGGCATGGCGGACATCGCGCCCTGGGACGAAGAGGCCCTCACCGCGGCGATCAGGGCCGATCAGGCGGGCAGGACCAGCTACCCGGAATTCATCGACGGCTGCTGGAACGCCGGCGTCCTGCACTACGAGGTCGACCTCAACGCCCGCACCTGCACCTACAACGGCGCCCTGGGCGACGCGTACACCGAGTCCTACCCGAGCGTCAGCATCTGAGCCGAAGAGCACCACACGCCGTCGGCTCCGCACGCACTGCGGGCTCCCTCACCGGCGGGCAGAAGCGCGTCCAGGAGCTCGCCGACCGCCAGCAGCTCCTGCTTCGCCTTGCCCTTTCACGAGTACGTCCAGGACGGCGGTGACCTCCTTCTGGTCGTCCGCGTACGCGGGAGGCGAAAGGGAGAGCACGGACATGGTCGAGGCGTCGAGGAGCGCGCTGAGGCCGACGATTCGGCGGTAGGTGCGGGGCGGCATCGTTCGCCGTCGCCCGGCGGCCCGGCGGTGTCGGGGTGCTCAACCGGTTGCCGGGGCACGGATGGGGACGCCGACCTGGACGACGGTGCCGGTCGGATGGTTCCGCCGGATCGCGAAGGTGCCGCCCGCCTCCTCCAGCCGAAGGCGCTGCGCCGCCATGCCGATATGCCCTTGGGACAGCCGCTCGTTCCGTGTCGCATGTGACATCGACGGTGAACTTCCCCCGCTGCGCGCACTGTTGGGCAAGCTCCTGTAGTGCCTGCCGGAGTCCGGCCCTCTCCAGCACCGCCGGATGCAGTTCGGTGACCGAGGAACGGAGCTGGCGCGCGGCATCCAGCAGCACCCCTTCGGCCCGGTCGATCGCCTCGTGCCCACTCTCCTGAGCCAGCTCGTCAAGATCCAGACGGGCGGACAGCACGCTCTGCAAAGGGCCGTCGTGCAGGGCTTCGGCGAGATCCCGACGGTCCCGGTCGACGAGGGAGGGAGTGGTCGCGAGCATGGACGCCCGCCGATGCGCGAGCCGGACGATGCTCCGTGCCCGGGACTGCTGGATGTGGGAGATGAGCACCGAACTCATGCTGACGAGGGCGATGGTGATCGTGTTTCCCACGGTCAACCCGATGTTCGGGGCGGCGTGGAGATGACCCAGGAGGGAGGCGGAGAAGTAGAAGACGGTGGCGATGGCCGCGCCCGTGTCATGGCCGGCTTTTCGACGTTCTCCGGCAACGAGGCTGGGGGCGAGGCCTGAGGAGTAGGCCGGCTCCACCGGCCGACCTGATCTCCCCTCCGGTCAGGGCTCCGGGCGCGGACATTCATCCGCCCCATCGGCCGGTCGGTGGAGCGAACAGGATCGTCAAACTGCACGGTTGCGAGATCAGCGGGACCCACGCCTACCACAGGGGCACCTCCGTCACATTCGCGGCATGAACCCCTGTGTCCACACTCCGGGGGGCACCTCACCTCGCGTTGCCACCGCCCCGGTCGGCTGTTCGCCGGCCGGGCCGGTGGCATGCGGTGGGTGGAGCATCTGGCCCTGCGGAGGACGCGCTCGCCACGACTAAAATCATTCCTTGGCTTCTCCGTACCTGGCATACGGTTGGCGACTGTACGCCGCCCAGAGCCTGTCTCCCATGCTGAAATGCCACCATTCAGCCGGATAGTTCACGAAACCAGCCCTCGTCATTGCGTGGACGAGCACGGAGCGGCGCCTGCCGACTTCTTGCGGGACTCTCGCCTTAGTGGCCGTTGCAGGGGTAAACTCCTGCACCTCGGTGCCCATCCACAGTTCGCGGCCGCTGCGATCCGCCAGAGTCAGATCGATTGCTCCGCCAGTCTGATGGCCATTCACGCTCCCCTGGCTTGGGTCGGCTACCAAAAGACCAGTCAGGCGTCTTATTTCCTCGGGTCGAGCAAGTGGGTTCTCGGCTTGAACCTTCTTTCGTGCAAGCTCCCAGAGTTCCTCCTGCCTTTCGCGGCTCCGGAATGCTTCCACGACTAGCAGCTGATTCCCCTGAGGAAGGAACGAGTTTGCTTCTCGCAGAGCATTCGCGACAGAGCTTCGCGCCCGCTGGTCGACCGAAATGCGTCCATCGATACCGAAAGGCCCGTCGCCGAGGTCGATGAGGGGCTCACCGGACTCTCTGACAGGAACGTGCCGTATGTAGTAATTAGGGAGCAAGGGTCGCAATCCCACCCGCCAAAGGTGGTAGTTTGCCGTGACCCTCCAGGTGCGCGATCCGTTCACGACCCGGCGTACCAGCCCCCGTGCATTTCCATCAATATCTCGTCGTGTCGCCCCCCTCCTTCCCGGCGACTTTCCGTGTAGCGTCCACATTCATGGAAGCCGGCATTCTGATAAAGAGAGATCGCGTGCAGGTTGGAGGCGGAGACGCTGAGGTGCACGGAATACAGATCCAGTTCTCCGAACGCCCATTCGAGCATCAGCCGGGTTGCCCTGCCGCCGTGCCCCTTGCCGCGCGCGCTCCTGTCTCCGATGGCAATCCGGAAGATCCCCACCCGGTGCCGACCTCGAACGAAAATGCCGGAATATCCTACCGGACTCCAGGTCCCATCGGGCTCCTCCCCCAATATGATCCACGTATCCTTCAGGTGGGAATCCACGTATCGCTTCCCGTCTTCCGTCGTAAACGGACGCGAATCAATATCTCCCATGTTCAGATAAACGGCCGATTCGTTCATCCACGAGGTTACGAGCGGTGCATGTGATGAATTGAGGGGGGCTAGTGCAGTAGGCCCCATCCGCATTCGAATGTTTTCCGGCCCGGGGCTGTCCGATCGTCCTGCCGTAAGCTTGTCCTGAGTGAGCATGGATCTTTCCTCCTTGGTTTCATTGAGTGCAATACCACATTCAAGTGTCCAGTCGGCGCCCGCAATCCACTAGTACGCATGGGCAAAGAAACGTGCACCCGTCGATCCCGGTCGGCTCCAAGCGCCGGGCACGGCTCGAGCGGCGCGGACTTCCGTGAATCCGAAGGGCCGGCAGCCTTGAGGGTCAGCCGGCTGTGCCACACGGCCACCGTGTTTCGGGAAGCGGAGGGTGCGCCGATCTTGGCGCCGAGAGGCAATGGGGCGGCCGCCGGGCGCATACAGCGGGATTTCGGTGCACATGGCCAAGGCGGTAGACCCGACCTGATCAGCACGGCAACCGGCCTGCCGAACGACGAGCTCGTGGCCTCGACGAACAGGCCATCGACGCGATCTGGCCGATTGTCCGCATCGGCCTGCTACGGATGAACCGGATGGTGTGCCCGATCGGCTGCACCAGGCCCCGGTGCGCTTGCTCCAGGAAGTTTATGAGAATGTGCCTCACCCCTCCGGTCCGAACCTGACGGCGCCATGTTCACACCGATGCCCGTATGGATGCTCTCGGAGCTGCCGCTGCCCCACTTCTTGTTGAAGGAACGTGCCATGTTCGCACATGATCCAACCCGCTGCCCTGCGTCGTCCAGGAAGTACGGTCATGTCTGATCCCGACCTTCAGCAGGCCTTCTGCAACGCTCTGCTCCGATTCGAAGAGCTCGCCCGGGAATTCACCAGGGAGAATCTCGAACTGGAACGGGTCGTCCTGCACTCCGGACAGGCGGGGAGCGGCCGAGCGGCGAACACGTTCAAGGTTCCGGAGTCCACGATGACGCGGCAGGAGGTGTGGCGGGTTAAGTTCCTGCTTCTCGACATCGTCTACGGTGAGCCCTCATCCGCCATGACCCGGATCACCAGCGACCTCACGAGCAGCCGGGGGTATCTGTACAACGTCTGGAACCTGGTGCTCCACCTCAAGAACACCGAATTCGATGGGCCCCGACCGTCGGCGGGGACCATAGAAGCGGTTCACGCGGCGATCGCCGCATACGGTTTGGGGCAGTTCAAGCCGAACGTAACGAAATGCCTTGCCCTGTGGACCGGTGTTCCCGAAGCGGAGCGAGCACTCCTGTCGGGCGATGTGACGAATGCGCTGAACGGAGTCATCGCTCGGCTGCGCGCGCTGGAAGCCTCCTTTTCCGACGTTGAGTACAACACGTGGGCTCTCGTCCACCGGAACGGATCCGCCGCACGATGACGGCTCCGGCCCGCCGGCTCTGCCGGAGGCCGTGTCACAGCCGGCGGATGAGGTGGCCGGGCAAATGCACGGGGGACGATGGTCCGCAAAGAAGACCCTGGGCTCCTGGCGCGGCACGTTGGGGCAGTCTCCTTTGCACCTTAAGCCCGTTGCTGCGGCAATTCCATCACCTAGTTGTTCCTTCCAGAATGCATCTGAACCTACTCGATCGCGTCCCGGCTCGAATTCGGACGGCCGACGCCGTATGGACGGAGCCTGCATGATCCCTCTTTCTCTTCGGCGGATCGCCGTGATCGTCGGCGGACGTCTGTCCGATGTCCAGGATCCGGGGACGCTGGTCACGGCTCCGACGGCGGTCGACTCGCGCGACGTTCGCCGGGGCGGGCTGTTCGCGGCACTCGTTGGCGACCGCGCTGACGGACACGACTACGCTGCCCGCGCAATCGAGGCCGGTGCCGTCGCGGTGCTCGCGTCGAGACCCGTCGGGGTCCCGGCGGTCGTCGTCGCCGATGTCGCGGAGGCTCTGGCCTCGTTGGCCACCCATGTGCTGCAGCGGTTCGAAAAGCCGGTGGTCATCGGTGTGACGGGTTCATCAGGAAAGACGTCGACGAAGGACTTGCTGGCAAGCGTGATGCCGGTGCTCGGCCTCACGACGGTGAACGAGCGGTCGATGAACAACGAGCTCGGGTTGCCACTGACAGTGCTCCGTGCGGTGGAGGACACCCGCTACCTTGTTCTGGAAATGGGCGCTCGCCGTATCGGCGACATCGCCTGGCTCACGCGGATCGCCGCACCTAGGGTCGGGGTGGTCACCAACGTGGGAAGCGCTCACATAGGGGTGTTTGGCAGCCGGGAGGCGATCGCCTCGGCAAAGGGCGAGCTCGTCGAAGCCCTCCCGAGGGACGGCTTGGCCGTCCTCAACGCAGACGATCCCCTCGCGGCAGAGATGGCCACCCGGACGTCCGCCCGCATCATGACCTTTGGAGAAGGCGCGACGGCGGACGTGCGAGCCCAGGACGTCGCACTCGATGAACATGCTCGGGCCAGCTTCGTCCTTGCTTTCCGAGGCGCCACAGCGCCGGTGTCGTTGCCCCTCCATGGTCGTCACCACATCTCGAACGCGCTCGCCGCCGCCTCGGTCGCGTTGGGGCTCGGTGCAGAGCTCGCGCCGGTCGCTGCCGCGCTCTCGCAAGCGGCACCGGGCTCTCCGGGGCGTATGCAAGTCCGGGACCGGTCCGACGGGTTGCGGATCGTCGACGACACCTTCAACGCGAACCCCGATTCGGTGCACGCGGCCTTGCAGGCCCTTGCGTCGATGGCAGGCGGTCGACGCATGGTGGCAGTGCTCGGAGAGATGCGGGAACTCGGTGACCATGCCGTCCCCGGACACCAAAAGGTGGGCCGCGCGGTCGCGGACAACGGCGTTGACGTGCTGGTCGCCATAGGTACCGAGCACGCCGACGTTGTAGTACGCGAGACGCTCCGCCACGCCCCGCGTACCCGGATCCTGCGGGGCAAGAACGGTGAGGAAGCACTGGCACTTCTGCAGGAGGAGCTGGGACCAGGAGACATCGCCTTGTTCAAAGCAGCCCACGTAGCGGGATTCGGAGAGGTCGTCGGCCGGGTTCTCAGCGGCTGACTTCGAGAACTCCGAGGCGCTCTCGTGCGCTTCGCCGCTGACTGCTCGGCGGGGAAGGCGCTGCTTCGTGCCGGGTGACGGGGTGCGGTCGGTGGCGGTGGCGGCCGGCAGTTGCGCGGTCCACCGCTGCACCCGTCCCGAGACCGCGGAATCCCGTGAGTCGAAGACCCCTTGGGCCCCGAGCCGTGGATCGAACCGATTCCCTCACCGTGTGTGCCATCGGGGCCCTCTCCGTTTCCCCTCGCGAAGGAATTTCATGCACCGCACCGTATGCCTTCCGCGGCAGGAGCGGCCGGTCCCCTCCGGCACATCGGGAACGGTCCGCTAATGCACCAGGTTCTCATTGCCGGGCTCTTGGGCCTTCTGTTTTCACTGATCGGCACCCCGCTGCTCGTTCGCGTGCTCGCCGAGCGGGGATACGGCCAGATCATCCGCGATGGCGGCCCGAAGACACACCAGGGCAAAAAAGGCACGCCCACCATGGGTGGAGTCGCCTTCGTCCTGGCGACCCTCGTCGCCTACGCAGCCGCCAAACTGCTCACAGGCCCTTCCGTCACAGCATCGGGGGTGTTGGTCCTGTTCCTGATGGCAGGCCTCGGCCTGGTGGGATTTATCGACGACTACATAAAGATCGCCAAGGGGCGTTCGCTCGGCCTCAGGGCCAGGGCCAAACTCATCGGCCAGCTGCTGGTGGGCTTGACCTTCACGGTGCTGGCCCTGCAGTTCGGCGACGCACAGGGTCTCACCCCCGCGTCCACCCACATCTCCTTCGTCCGGGACTTCGGCTGGTCTCTCGGGCCCGTTCTCTTCCTCGCCTGGGGCTACCTCGTCATCTCCGGCACCTCGAACGGAGTGAACCTGACCGACGGACTCGACGGCCTGGCGGCCGGGGCAACGGCGATGGTGCTGGGGGCGTACGTCTTCATCGGGATCTGGCAGTACGACCACGCCTGTGCCACCGATGCCGTCGCCGGCTGCTATGAGGTCCGGGATCCGCTCGACCTCGCCGTGGTGGCGGCAGCGTTGCTGGGGTCCTGTTTCGGCTTCCTGTGGTGGAACACCCTGCCCGCAAAGGTGTTCATGGGCGATACCGGCGCATTCGCCCTGGGCGGAGCCCTCGCAGGTCTGGCCATCCTGACGCGCACCGAGCTCCTGCTGCCCCTCCTGGGTGGGCTTTTCGTCGTCATCACCTTCTCCGTCCTCTTGCAGGTCGGCTACTTCAAGATCTCCGGCGGGAGGCGGATCTTCCGTATGGCTCCCCTCCAGCACCATTTCGAGCTCAAGGGATGGGCCGAGGGGCTGGTCGTCGTCCGTTTCTGGATCTTCCAGGGACTCTGCGTTGCCATCGGAATGGGCGTCTTCTATGTCCTGTGAGCCTCCGTTCCGCAGCTCGCGCCCGGCGGCGGCACATGCATCCGGTCCGCCGGCCAGTGCGGCCTGCTGGATCCGCACGAGCCAGAGCATCCGATGACCGAGGACACCGTCTTCGACCTCGCGAGCATCACCGGGGTGGGCTCACCTCACGGGACGGCAACTGGACCGGCTCGCGCGGACGCGTACGTGGGGAACCGCTGGGAATGGACCGGCCGCGCCACGGGCCGCTGTCCCAGGACCTCGCCGCGCCCGCCGCCCCGAGAGAGCTGGACGAACACACGCTCACCCGCCTCAGAGCGGATTTTCACCCACAATGCGTCGATGTAGATGATCGGCCAGACCGCGTCCAGGGGCCGGTTTTGCCAGGTCACGAGGTCGTCGATCACGGCGTCGGTGACCTTGCTGATCAGGTCTGGGCTGACCTCGACCCCGTAGATCTGGGCGAGGTGGGAGCGGATGTCGCGCACGCTCATCCCGCGGGCGTAGAGCGAGAGGATCCGGTCGTTGAAACCGGCCAGCCGACGGGCGTTCTTCGGCACCAGACGCGGTTCGAACTCGCCGTTGCGGTCCAGCGGCACCGCCAGAGTCACCGCGCCGGCATCCGTCAGGACCGTCTTGGACGAGGACCCGTTACGGGAGTTCCCCGACCCGTGACCTGCAGGATCTCCCCGTTCGTAGTCGAGGTGTTCACTCATCTCGGCTTCCAGTGCCCGCTCCAGGACGGCCCGGGTGATCTCCGTCAGCAGCCCGCCCTCGCCCAGCAGGGCCGTCCCCGAGGCATCAGCCTTGTCGAGCAGCCGCTCGACCACCTCGTCGACCACCGTGTCTTCGGCCGCCGCCGAGGCGACGGGTTGTTCCGGCCGCGTATCGGCGGAAGTGGAGGGCCTGCCTGCCGAACGGGGTGCCAGGACCGCCCCCGGGGTACGGGTGCTGCGCACGGGGCGGCCGGTCGGCCGGGAGAGCGGACGGGCGCGGCTATCCAGCGGGGCGGGCGGGAGCGATGGCCACCGGCTCCGGGCCTCTCGCGGACGCGGGGGCCGCAGGGCGTCGCACTCTGGTGGCGACGCGGGACCAGATGGCCAGTACGAGGGGCAGCGCGAGGTAGCCGAAGCGGCCGGCGGGTGCGAGCAAGAAGGCCGCGCACAGGCCCAGGGCGAGTCGGTCTGCCGCGGCCACCAGCCCGGCGGGCGGGCGCAGGACGAGGGAGGCGGCGATGACGACGGCCCCGCACAGGAGCAGGCCCACGGCCGTGTACCAGCCCACGGGACCGAGGTCCGCGAGCAGCCGCCCCGGGAGCGGGCTCGCGGCCGGCGTCGCCACCGGGGCCCGGCCGGTGGGGAACGCGATCACCTGCTGGAACATCGCTCCGGGCGAAAGCAGGGCGGCGGGCAGGACCACGACGAGCGTGCCGGCCGATGTCACCACCGCGCAGCGGCGGGCGGATCGGGCGCCGGCGGTCGTGGCGAGGAGGGCCACCGCGACGGCGAGGGCGGGCCAGGCCGTCCATTTCAGTGAGCAGGCGGAGGCGAGCACCAGGCCCGCGGCCACCGGACGCCGGCGTGCCGCGAGGGCGAGCCCCAGGCAGCACAGTCCCGTGACCGGCAGGTCCACCCCGCTCACGCACAGGGGGAGGGCCACTACGGGGGAGGCGATCAGGACCGCCAGGGGCGTGAGTACGGCCGGCTCCGGCGCCGGGCCGTCGGTCCGACGGGACAGGACGCGGCGGGCCGCCCACAGACTCACCAGGAACACGGCCCCGCACCAGACGCGGGCGTCCCCGAGGACCCGGGCGGGGCCGACGTCTCCGAGCAGCGCGCGCGGCAGTCCGAACAGGGCCATGCCCGGCAGGTAGGGGTTGTAGTCGCCGACGTCATGCGGAGTGGACACGTAGGGAGTGAACCGGTGGAGCATCAGTTCCGCGGAGCGCTCGATCACCGAGACCTCGCTCTGGCCGCTGCCGGTCACCAACAGGTACAGCAGCGGCAGGACGACCGCGCCGGCCAGGGCGCAGGCGATGGCCGCGGTACGGGCACGGGCACGGGGGAGCAGGCAGGTGGAGATGGCCGCGGCCGTGTAGCCGACGGCTGCGCACGTACCCCAGACGCGGTGCGATGGCAGGGCCGAGGCCAGGGGGAAAGCGGCGGCCCAGACCGCGGCGAGCAACCAGCCGGCCACCTCGATCCGGCGGTGGCCGGCCCTGCGCAGGGCCCTGTCCATCGAGGAGGTCATGGCGCTGACCGGCGTCATCGTGGTGTCCTCCCGTGGTCCCTCGTGCTGCTTCGGCGCGGGCGCCCGGGGCCTGCGCGCCCTTCATCGCCTCGAGCCGAGGGATCGGCACAGATGCACGGCACGCTCTCCGCAGGGCCGAGCCGGCCCCGGGGCGGTCGGCCCTACTCGGATTTGATGCTGGTCAGGATGTCGAGGCGGGCTGCCCGTCGTGCGGGACCGGCGGCGGCCGCGCGGCCGACCACCGCTGCCGCGATGACGAAGAAGGCGAGGTTTCCCCAGGGGATGACGGGTGTCATGCCCGTGGCCGAAACGATGGCCCGGCCGAGGAAGGCGCCCAGGACCACTCCGAGGACGGCTCCGAAGGACGAGATCACCACGGATTCGATCCGCAAGATCCGTTTGACCGTTTTCCCGTCCATGCCGACGGCTCGCAGCAGCCCGATCTCACGTTGGCGTTCGAGCACCGAGATGGTCAGCGTGTTGACCACACCCACGATCGCGACGAGGAGGGTCATCGCGAAGATCCCGTTGAGGATGACGACGATCAGCGCAGGCCCTCCGGACCTCTGCCCCAGCGAGGTGCCGAAGACGGCCAGGCCGCTGACCATCGTGACGCCGATGCTCACCGTCGAGGCGGTGGCCGCGGTGCGCCTGGGATTGCGTGTGATGTTGTTGCAGGCGATCGTGCCGGTCACCACGTTGCGGCGGGTGAGCAGGGGGCGGACCAGGGCGACGGCCGGGCGGGCGAGGAGCGGGGTCAGGACGATCACGCCGATCAGGACGAGCACGGCGCCGATCGTCAGGATCCGTCCGCCGGCCGCGCTGCCGACGGCGGTCCCCGCCGCGACCGTCGCGGCGCCCAGGGCCGTGATGGTGCCGCCGGTTGCGCAGCGGACGACGAGGCTCCTGTGGGTCTCGGGTGCGTGGACGCTGCCCAGTGCGGCGACCGGTGGGATCCGCGTGGCACGGCGGGCGGGCAGCCAGGTGCCGAGCAGGGTGACGAGGAGGCCCATGCACAAGGGGCCCAGTATCGCGGCGGGTCCGATGACGAGCGGATCCTGGGGGATGTTGGTGCCCAGGAGGTTGAGCGCCTCCGGCATGCCGGCAGCGAACCCGATGCCGAGTGGCACACCGCAGACGGAGGCGGCCGTCCCGATCACCAGGGCCTCGGCGAGGATCGACTGCCTCACCTGCCGACGGGTGGCGCCGATGGCCCGGAGCAGTGCGAACTCGCGGGTACGTTGGCCCACGAGCATGTTGAACGTGGTGGTGATGATGAAGGCGCCGACGAACAGGGCGAGGCCGGAGCACGCCAGCAGCAGGTTCCGGGCAGGCTCAGTCCGGGTCTCCACGTCGGCCAACCGCTGCTTGAGCAGCGCGGTACCCGTCGAGACGTCGACTCCGGCGTGCTCGGGCACGGCCCGCTTGACCTGTGCCAGCAGCTCTTGGCCGGAGACACCCGGTGAGGGGTTCATGTCCATCCGGTTGAAATGCCCCGGCGTGACGAAGAAGTAGGTGTCGTAGGACGCGCTGTTCAAGAGGACGGGCGCACCGGGAGAGCTGTCGGCCGGCACGGTGTAGAGGCCCACGAGTTTCTGGCTGACCGGGTTCCGGTTCAGCCGCAGTGTGACCGTGTCTCCGAGACGGTACCCGGCTGCCCGGGCGGCGGTCCGGCTCATCGCGATCTCGTCCCGCCGGGTCGGGGCGTGGCCCTCGGTGATCGGGTATCCGGGGTCGCGGCCGTTCTCGTCCGGGGAGAAGCTGCCGACGTTCGAGAAGACATACCGGCCGTTCTTGGCCAACACCTCGCCCTGGGCACTGTTCGTGAGGCGGAGGGATCCGATGGCCGGGAGCGTTTCCAGCTTCTTGACCACGCTGGGGCCGAGCGCCTCGGCCGCTTCCGGTGAATTGGCGGTGACGACCACCGAGGCGTTCGCGACGCCCCGGTCCACCATGAGTTTTTCTCCGGCGATGACCGTGTTGCCGAAGATGAGGACCCCGCAGACGAAGGCGACTCCGAGGAGCGTGGCGAGGGCCGTGAGGGCGAAGCGGGCCCGTAGGGCGACGACGCTGCGAAGGGCGGTGCGGATCATGGCGGAGTCCTCGGTCCTCAGACGGCCCGGTCGGTGCCGAAGCGCTGCATCCGCGCCAGAACGGCATCGGCGGTGGGCCGGTGGAGCTCGTCGACGATCCGGCCGTCGGCGAGGAAGACCACACGGCCCGCGAAGGAGGCGGCGACCGGGTCGTGCGTGACCATCACGACGGTCTGGCCCAGCTCCCGGACCGAAGCGGACAGGAAGGCCAGGACCTCACCGCCGGAGCGTGAGTCCAGGTTCCCGGTGGGCTCGTCCGCGAAGACGATCTCGGGTCGCGAAGCCAGGGCCCGGGCACACGCCACACGCTGCTGCTGCCCACCGGAGAGCTGCGAGGGCCGGTGTCCGAGCCGGTCGGCCAGGCCCACGCTCGACACCACGGCGTCGAACCATTCCCGGTCGGGCGTACGGCCGGCGAGCTGGAGCGGAAGGAGGATGTTCTCCCGTGCGGTCAGGGTCGGCAGCAGGTTGAACGCTTGGAAGACGAACCCCAGCCTGTCGCGGCGGATCTTCGTCAGTGCCTCGTCGTCGAGGCCGCTCAGCTCCACCCCGCCGATCCGCACCGAACCGGACGAGATGGCGTCCAGCCCCGCCATGCAGTGCATGAGCGTCGACTTTCCGGAACCGGAAGGACCCATGATCGCGGTGAACTCACCGCTTCCGAACTCCACACCGACCCCGTCCAGGGCCGTGACCCGGGTCTCACCGTGGCCGTAGGTCTTGTACAGGCCGGTCGCGCTCGCCGCCGGACCGCTCCGCGCAGGCCCCCCGAAGGCGCCGGTCGAGGTCGACACGGGATGGGCGGCGTGGCTCATGAGCGGCCTCCGATGGCATGACGGTGGTGGGGGGCAGTGCAAGGCTCGCCGCACCGACCGGTTCCCGCCTCGCCTGATCGGTCCATGCGGCAGGGGATCTCCCGCCCGCCGATCGGCTCCCTTTCGGACTGTCCGCAGCCACCGGGCGTCGTACGGTGTCGGACCGGCCGGACACGCAGACGGTGAACACGAAGGGGAGGACCACCGGGCCGCCTTAGACGTTGTCTCATTTGGTGAGTCGGCGGTAGCGGATGAGGGTGCAGGCGATGCTGGTGAAGGCGAGGTAGTGCTCGGCCTTGCGTTCGTAGCGGCGGTGCAGTCGTCGGCAGCCGACCAGCCAGGACATGGTCCTTTCAATCACCCATCTGTGGCGGCCGAGCCGCTGTGAGGATTCAATGCCTCTGCGGGCGATGCGGTGCTTGATGCCGCGTCCGCGTAACCAGCGTCGCAGGTGGGCGTAGTCGTAGCCCTTGTCGGCGTGGAGCTTGCCGGGCTTGCGTCGTCGGCGTCCGCGGCGTGAGCGGATGGGTGGTATGCCGCGGACGAGGGGTTCGAGTGCCTGGCTGTCGTGCAGGTTGGCGCCCGAGATCGTGACGGACAGGGGGCAGACCGGTCCGCTCGGTGATCAAGTGGATCTTCGAGCCGAACTTGCCTCGATCAACAGGATTCGGACCTGTCAGATCCCCCTTTTCAGGGCCCTCATGTTCACCGAGTCGATCGCGCAGCGGGACCAGTCGAGCTCGCCGCGGGCGCCGAGTTCGTCGAGGACCAGGCGGTGGAGCTTGGCCCACACCCGGGCCTTGCTCCACTCGGAGAACCGTCGGTGAGCTGTCGCTCCCGACGGCCCGAACGATGCCGAAGGGACCTGCTGCCAGGTACAACCCGATGTCGCGACGAACACGATCGCGGCAAGCACCTCCCGGTCGCCGTGCCGGCGCCGACCACCGCCCCGCGGCCGCGACAGCGTCTCGGGCACCACCCGCTGGAACAGCTCCCACAACTCGTCCGGCACCAGCCGTTCAACGATCCCCACCATGGCCAACAGCACACCCGCGAAAGCCAAATGAGATGACGTCTTATGCGACTGTCTTCATCATCACCGCGTATACCGGTGAATCTGCGAAGGGCTGGTTCTCTCCGATCTTCCGGTACCCCCAGCCCTCGTACATTGCCTGGAGGCGGGGCCGCTTGGTGTCCACCGTGAGGACTGCCCACGCCTCGGGGCGGCCGCTGAGCAGCGCGTCGTGCAGGCGCGGACCCAAGCCTGTCTTTCGCCACTTCGGACGCACCATCAGCTCTGATACGGAGAATGTGGACGCCTTCGACGGCGGGGTCTCAAGGTGCCCATGCCACCACTCCCGTCCCGGTGTTGCCGGAGCACCGTAGGAGAACCCGACCGGTACGTCCCCATCCCAGGCGATGACGCAGGAGAAGGCGGTGTTGCCGCCCCAGTGGTCGACGAACCAGGGGAAGCGCTGCACGAACTCCTCGTGCCGGCGATCCGCGTACGCGTCCTCGTGTACGTCCAGGAGGGTCTGGCGGATGTCGCCGAGGTCGGTGTGGCTGTAGTGCCTTATTTCGGTGGTCACGCGGTGCTCCATCGGGTGCGGTATTGGTCTGCCCATTCCCGAGCCGCATGGGCGGACGGGGCGACGGTGAACAACGTACGGTGGAAGTCCCCGAGCATGGTGCGCAGGCGCCCAGGTAGCGGGTCGCCGGCCATCAGCTTGAAGGCCGCGCCAGTCGTCTCGCACGCCTGCTCGACCTCACCCTGGCGGAGTTGGGCGGCGGCGAGCCGGACCGTGGTCATCGACCGGTTTCGCCGCAGCCGCACGGACAGGAGGGCGAGTGCTTGGTGCGATGCGGCTTCGGCATGTGCCGGCTCGCCAAGGAGCTCGCGGACGATCGCGGTGAGCGCCGCGAGTTCAGCTGGCCCGTAGAAGCTGATCCATGCAGGGCGCGGGGTGGTCGGGTCGGCCTTCGTCAGGGCGGCTTCCGCGTGCCCAAGGGACCGCAGTGCGGGCTGTCGGTCCCCGCGAGAGGCGTGCCCGATGGCGGTCCGGGCGTGCGCGAGAGAGGAGCACAGGGGGTTGCGACGGGCGGCGGTGGTCGCCTGCGCGGCTTGGGATGCGGCGACACTCTCGCCGTACTCGTGGCGCTGGTGCGCGAGCATCGCGGTGGAATTCCAGACGCGCAGTTGTGCCGTGGAGTCCTGCGCCATACCTGCCATGCGCAGAGCCTCGCCCAGGTGCACACGGGCCCGGTCCAGTTGGCGGCCGTCGATGCAGGACCACGCTGCCGATGCCGTGTAGTGGGCAGCCACTGACAGAAGCCGCTGCCGGACGGTCTGCGAGACTGCGTTCCGCTGCAACCCGACCGCTTCTGCTGCCCCGGCGAGCGCAGCTCTCTCCAACGCGGCGTGTCCTCCCCGGGCCTGGTCGAGGGCAGTCAGAGCTGCCATCCCGTCACGGAGCCGGATCACATCTGACGTACCCACCGACCGGCAGCCCGCAACCCCCGGGACGGAGCCGACGACCACGCCAGTGGCGACAGTGCAGAAGGAGCGACGGAGCACAGAATCCTCCGGTGGTGCAGTAGCAGTGGGTGAGGCGAACCCTAGGTGGCCGATGTGGCATCCGAACACCCGCTCAAGGGCCACCCTGGTACGCCCGATTGGCCGCTTGGTGGCGCCGCTGACCAGGTTCCTCACGGTGCGGGTGAGACATCCCCCAGGCGACCGGTGATCTCCAGCAGAGCTGCATTCATCTGAGCTGCCAATTCGTCCTGCGTGAGTCCCCGCTCAGCCATCCGCGCCCGTAAGGCGGCGTTCTCCGTCATGAGACGAACGTAGCGAGAACATCGACCACAGACGAGCCAGTCAGGTGTTCCGACCGTAAAGTCTTCGGGTCGCATGCAGTCTCGATACCCGCCTTTTTTCCTGTCACGAGCGGGTTTGGCGCCGTTGACTGGTCATCGCACCCCCCAGCGCCGAGCTGACCGATTACAGCTCCGACCGCCACTCCGGGTGGCGGTAAATCGATCTTGCATCGCCGCGGCGTCGAACGCGCCGCGCGGCGGCTGCTGGCGTGGACCTGAGACGCGAACGTCACCTTCGGGAGGCCCTCATGCCGGACACTTTCGCCGCTTTCAGCACCCTCGTGCCGCCCGGGGCAGGGGCGGCAGCGACAGGCGCTGTGGCGGTGTACGCCATCGTCCCGTCCGAGGCCGACTCCGTACCGGTGCTGGACGAACTGCGGTCCTACGCCGCCGGGCAGGGATGGCACGTTCCGGCCGGCTGCGCGGCAGTGGACGTCGGCCCGCTCGGTGCCGACGTGAGCCGGTCGGGGTGGCTGCGGGTACGGCGTGCGGTCCGGGCCCAGGCGGTCACCGGGCTCGTCGTCCCCTGCTTCGCCCACATCGGCTACCGGTGGGCGGACTGGAACCGCGAGCGGACGTGGCTGCTGCGCCACGGCCTCTTCGCCGTCGCCACCGATCCGACCGAACTGGCCTCCGGAGTCTCCCAACTCACCAGAAGTGCACCATGAAACTACGCAAAGTCATGTCCGTAACCGGCCCGAAAGCCGAAATCATGACCTTTCACGCGCGCTCCACCACCCACGCCACCGGGCTCCCCGCCTACACGGAAACCCTCCCGGCTCTGCCGGAGTCCGTCGGCAGGGCCCGCCGCCTGGCCCGCCTCGCCGTCACCACCTGGAGCCTGGAAGCGCTGGCTGACGATGTCGGCCTGATCGCATCCGAACTCGCCACCAACGCCGTCCAGCACGCGAACGTGGCCAGCTTCCGCATCACGGTTATCCGGCTGGGCACCCACCGCGTGCGGGTCGCTGTCATAGACACCAAGAAGACGTTCGTCGCCATGCCTCCCGCCGCCGAACCCGACGCCGAGCAGGGCCGCGGCCTCTGCCTCGTCGCGGCCCTCGCCCACGCCACCGGCCAAGAGCCCCTCAACTGGGGCAAGCGCATGTGGGCCGAGGTCGAATGCGCATCCCCTTGCCCGTAGCCCCGCGGGCAAGTCCGCAGCCCTGCGTGGCCGTGAGCTGCATCCAGGCCGACTGCACGGCCCTTGCCGGCCCCGAAGCCCGCCGGCCTCCGCAGCTGACCCGTTCAGGAACTCGCCCTCCCGCTGAGGCCGCCATCCGCTTCCAGCGACTCCCAGTATTTCCAAGAGTGAAGGAAACCCCTCATGTTCATCGACATCCCGAGCGGCCTCGAAGCCGCTCTGATCGACCTCGCCCTCCCGGCGTGGAAGCTGGACGGGCCGGCCCTGGCGGCGTCCACCATGCAGGAGTACCGGACCGAGCTGACCGCCAGCCCACAGTTCGCGGAAACCGCCGCGACGCTGCGCCGCGCACTGACGGGGAAGGGCGGCGGATACGCCGTGCTGCGTCTGGGAAACCTGGCCAAGGCGCTGGGGGCCCGCGACGAGCTGTTCCTGCGGCTGGCGACGGGATTCGCGGCCGAGGTGGCCGCCCCCTTCTCGCCGTTCCCGCGGTGGCCCCTCTGGAAGGACATCGGGGTCAAGGCCGACAAGGACCCCGGCAAGTCCAGCGGCACCGGCTACAACGCGTTCCACATGGACCTGGTGAACGGGACCCTGCCCCCGGACTTCACCACACTCCTATGCCTCCGCCCCGACCCGCTGGGCGGAGGCGCCAGTATCCTCTCCGACGCCTACGCGGCGGTGGTCCGGCTGTCGCAGGACCACCGCGCCCTGCTGGATGAGTCGGCCTACCACTACGGGACCTTCTTCGACCTGTACGGGGTCGGCGAGGAGTACAAGCTGTTCCCGGTCCTGGACGGCGATCCGGGCGAGGGCTTCGTCCGGTTCACCGCCGCGATGCTGGAGAGGTCCGAACTCGGCCGGGGGTACGCCGACGCCGCTGGCGCGCTGGCCGAGGAGCTGGTGAAGGGGCAGGTCTCCGTCATGCTCCGGACCGGGGACTACCTCATCGTGAACCAGCGCCGCTTCCTGCATGGCCGCGAGGCTCTCCAGAGCGGACAGGAGAGTGTCCCGGCCGCAGAGCGCCGACTCCTGCTCCAGCTGTTCCTGCGCACGACGTCCGGCACCGGCCCGGCCGCTTGGCAGACCTCCCGGCGCCGGCGCCCCGACGGAGTCCCGCCCCTTGGGGCCCGCCGCCGTACGCGGCGCGGCCACGCGGGCAGGGCCCGGCCGGGCTAGATGCGGGAGTTGCGCACCGACTGCCACACGGCACCGGCCAGCGCCCGCGTCGCCCGCGGGACCGACAGATGCTCGTGCTCGCGGTACAGCGACCAGTTGTACTGGACGAGGGAGAGCTTGTTGGAGGACAGGGACCCCGCCTGGTGAGCCCGGTACACCGCGAGCGGCTCGGCCAGACCGCGGGCGTCGGTGCCGTCCCGCATGATCGACAGCCACAGGGCGTAGTCCTGGCGCTTGCGCATCTGCGGCATCAGCCTGGTGCCCAGGACGTTGCGGTCGTACATGGCGGTGAGAGCTCCGATGTGGTCGCGGACCAGCATCGCGGGGTAGTCCACGTGCGCCCGCGCACGGACCACGCGCCCGTTGGGGACCCAGTCGGTGCTCTCGCCGTCGTAGTCGGCGTCCATCTTGAAGTACGAGGTGAACGTCAGCGGCGCGGTGCCCTGGACCGCGAAGGCGAGCTGCTTCTCGGTCTTCTCCGGAAGCCACATGTCGTCGCTGTCGAGGAAGGCGATGTAGTCCCCGCGGGCCCGCTCGATCGCACGGTTGCGGGCCCGGCCGGCACCGCCCTGCTCGGGTGCCCGCTCGGGCAGGACGCGCTCGTCCTGCCGGGCGAACTCCGTGAGCAGGTCCATGGAGGCGTCGCAGGACTGGTCGTCGGTGACCAGCAGCTCCAGGTCGCTGTGGGTCTGGGTGAGCACCGACCGGACGGCCGCTCCGAGGGTCGCCGCCGAGTTGTAGACGGGCATCACGACAGACACCAGGGGCACAGCACTTCTCCTTGCCAGACCAGGAACGACCCCCCATTCAAGCACCGCAACCGAGCAGGAGCTGCCATGCAGATCGTTGTCGCTGGTCAGGGCTCGTAGGGCTCCCCCTGGCCGTACGCGCCGCAGAGGCCGGTCACCGCGTCGTCGGCTACGACGTCGACCTGGACCGCGTCCGGCGGCTCACCGCCGGCGACTCGTACGTGCAGGACGTGCCCTCCTCGCGGCTCCGCGCCGTGCTGGACGCCGGCGCCTACGCGGCGACCGCCGACGCAGCCGCGCTGGCCGGCTTCGACATCGCGGTGATCACCGTGCCGACCCCGCTGCGCGACGGCGTACCCGACCTGAGCTTCATCGAAGCCTGCGCCCGGACGCTCGGCGAACACCTTCGCCGCGGCGCGGCCGTCGTCCCGGAGTCCACTACCTGGCCCGGTACCACCGAGGAACTGCTGCTGCCGCTCCTGGAGGAGGCATCGGCCCTCAAGGCCCGGGTGGACTTCCTCGCAGGATTCAGTCCCGAGCGCATCGCCCCGGGCAACAAGAGGTGGCCGTTCGAGACGACGCCGAAGCTGGTGTCCGGCATCGACGCCGCATCACTCGATGTGATCAAGGGCTTCTACGACAGCATCTTCCACACCACGGTGCCGGTGTCCGGGCCCAAGGTCGCCGAGCTGGCCAAGCTGATCGAGAACACCTTCCGGCTCGTCAACATCTCCATGATCAACGAGCTGGCGACGCTGACCGGCCGCCTCGGCGTGAACATCTGGGAAGCGATCGACGCCGCCGCGACCAAACCGTTCGGCTTCACCCGGTTCACCCCGGGGCCGGGAGTCGGCGGACACTGCCTGCCCGTCGACCCGCTGTTCCTCGCCTGGAAGATCCGGGAAGAGCTCGGCGTCCCCTTCCGGTTCGCGGAACTCGCCCACGACGTGAACCGCCGCATGCCCGACTACGTCGTCCGGCGCGTCGCGCAGGCACTCGACCAGCGCGGCAAGACCCTCAGCGGATCCCGGATCCTGCTGCTCGGCCTGACCTACAAGATCAACGCCACCGACCTCCGCGAGTCACCCTCGACCCGTGTCGCCGAGCTCCTGATCAACCAAGGCGCCCAGGTCCGCGGCGCCGACCCCAACGTCCCGGACGCCGACCACGCCAGCCTCAACGTACCCCTGGTGAACGCGAGCGAGGAGGAGATCACGGCCTCCGACGCCGTCGTGCTCCTCATGGACCACGCCACCTTCGACCTCCCGATGATCGGCAAGCACGCGCCCTACGTCCTCGACTGCCGAAACCGCCTCTCCGGACCGCACGTAGAAACCCTCTGACTCCTCGAAACCCCGCCGGCCTGCCGCCGACCCTCCCCAGGAGTTCTCTTGCGCGACGAATGGGAACACGCCCACACGGACTACACCGTGCCCGCGCAGCGCCCCATGCCCGCCTCGCTGGCCGAATCCGAAAGCGACTGGCGCCACCACCTGGAACACTCCACCCCCAACGGCTGGCTGATCCGCCACTCCGCCATGACCGAAGCACTCCTCAGCGGACAGCCGCTTCACCTGCTGCACACCACCAAGGACATCGACGCCATCCGCACCAGCCGACAACTGCACGTCTCCACCGGATGCCTCGTCGGAGCCCTCTACTGCTCACCCCTCGCCACCCAGCGCCACGGGCTGCGCCCCCACAACCTCGGCGCCTACCTGGTGGAGACCAAGCCCTCCACCAAACCCCTGGTCTTCGAGGTCACCCCGGACGCCCCGATACAGCCCAAAGGCATCGACTACCTGCACCTCGGCGCCATCCACCTGCGTACCTACCTGCGCTACCAAAGCTTCCTCACCCCCGCCGAGAACGACCAGCTCGACCGCGCCGTCCTGACCGGGCTGCGCTCCGCAGGAGCCTTCCTCGACACCGCCCTGCGCAACGCCGCCGGACACACCACACCCGCACCGGCGTTCATCGACATGCTCTCCGACGCCGTCGCGGGCGTCCCGTTCCTCGGCTACCTGTACTTCGAGGTTCTGTCCGAATACCTGATGCTCCACTCCGCCACCCCGGAGACCAAGAACTACGCCCAGGCGGGGGAGCTGAACAACCGGCTCTACAAACGCCTCGCCTTCGCCGCCGTGGACAGCATGGGCCGGCTCTTCGACCTGGCCCGCTTCGGCCCACGCCACCACCAGCTCCTCCAGCTCATCGAAGACATCGAACCGGCCCTCGGCCCAGGAGCCTCCGAGTACGTACGGCGCCGGCTGTCCCACCTCCTCGCCCGGACCGCGCTGCACCCGTCCCAGGACGCGGCATCGGTCACCTTCCAGGGCGCCGACCTCAACACGCTCCAGAAAGCCGCCCCCGGGCTGATCGGCCAGATGGTCTTCCGCGAGATCCGGTACATGGACCGCTACCGGCACCTCTACCACTGCTTCGAGAAGTCCAAGGCCCTTGAGGCGTGGGACTACTGGAACAGCGAGGGAATCCCAACCCCCTTCAACGGGATCCTCCCCAAGGGAGAGATCGGCATCAACCCCGTATACCCCCGATCGTCGATCAAGGTATGGGCAGCAGAAAGGGACGAAAAGGGCTACCTGCATCCGACCCAGGAGGTCCTGGCCGACTTCACGCCGCACCTCGCGCCGTGGTGGGCGCCGCCCCGTCAGAGGAAGGGAGTCTCCCCATGACCACCAAGGTCCTGAACGTCCTCACCGGCATCAACCGCGCTTCCGGACCGTCGTCCGGAAGCATGATCCTCGTCCACGACCTCTACGGCGCGATGCCGGAACTGCACACGACCTTCCTCGGCAGGACCCCGGTCGAGCAGCCGTGGGCGACCTCCTTTGACCACCTGATCACCCTCTCAACGCCGAAGCGACCTCAGGGCCCGGACTTCGACCGCTACCTCGACGAGCTGACACGCGAGGTGGGCGGCCTCATCGAGAAGATCCAGCCCGACACGATCCACGCCCAGTACGTCGGACTCGCCCTGAGCCTCGCCTTCGCCCGGACAGCCGGCAACACCCCGATCATCGCCATCGCCCACGGCCCCGACGTAATGGCAGCCGAGCTCAGCCCGCGGGAACGCGAGACCCTGAAGGAAGTCGCGGCTGCAAGCGCCGCGATCGTCGCCCCGACCGCCGCCCTCGCCGACCGCATCGACCGCCTCACCGGACGACGGTTCACCGACCGGCTCACCGTCATCCCCTGGGGGATCCCCCTGCACGATGCCCACGTACACGATCAGCGGCCTGCCGGCACCAGAGGCCTGGCTCTGGTGCACGCCGGCCGTCTGGGCGAGAACAAGTCCACGATCACCGCCATTGAAGCCCTCACCCTCACCCATCAGCCGCACCACCTGACCGTGATCGGCCACGGAACCCTCCGGGAGCAGCTGGAACAACGGGCCACCGAACTCGGGCTGCGGGACCGCATCCGCTTCGAGCCGTTCCTGCCCCGCGCCGAACTCTTCAGCCGCCTGCCGAACTTCGACGCCTTCGTCTTCACCACCACGGGCTTGGAGGCGTTCGGACTCGTCCTCATCGAGGCCCAAGCCCACGGGCTCCCGGTCGTCTACTCCGACCTCCCCGGTGTCAAGAAAGTCCTCGGGGGCGGTGGAGTCCCCTGCACCCCCGGCGATCCGCGCTCGCTGGCAACGGCCCTGGACGAGTTGGGCCGGGACGCCCCCAGACGCAAGGCCCTGGCCAAGGAAGCCCTCCGCAACGCGCGCCGATACGACATCGCGACGACCGGCCGCCAGCTTCACGCACTGACGCTCCGCGTGATGAGGGATTCGGTCGGCCCACAGGTAGACGGGATCGCATTAGGGACAGGCCAGGCGTCGCGGAATCCACAGCTCAAGGCGTGAACGACGGACCGTCAAGCGCCGGGGATCGATCGGATTGCCGTGCACGCCGCGACCACGGCCGCCCCCATACGCAGGCGCGCTCCTCAACGCCAACGGGATGCATCGTGCCCCACACGAGCGTCCTTACCCAGGGTCGGGATACCCGCCGGCTCCTTGGCTACGCCCGCGTACACGCGCACCTCAACGTGTTCTTCATCGGGAGTCCGCGGCAGCCGGCACGGGCCGCTCGACAGGAACAGGCCGTCGTCTTGGTCAGCAGCCCGTCGGCCAGGTGGACGTCGTCGGGGTCCAGGACGGCCAGCTGCAGGAACTCGAAGATGTCGTCCGCGCTCGTGGCGCGGCTGAGGGCTCTACCGGCGATGGTGGTTCGGTGACATCGGCCTGGGTGACTGGTGGGCGTCTGCTGGTCGAGGTTCGGCGTCGGTGTGGATGGTGACGTACCCGGTGGCGGCGGGCAGTCGCTGCGATCAGCCACACCCGCTGCCGGACCGGGTCATGCCGAAGCAGCTGTCCCGGTGCGCCAGCAGCGCGCTCCCTCCAAGGTTAGGGGGCGAGTACGGCGACCGTTCCTGTCTTCCCGCACGCCATTGCGAAAGCGGGGAGGCCGCCCCCGTGAGGTGCTGTCGGAGGCGGCCAGGTGTGCGCTGGAGGAGGGAGCGGTTGCTACCAGCGCGGAGCGGGCAGTGGCGCGGTGGCGAGGGTGGGGATGGTCCACTTCTGAGGGCTGCTCTGGTTGCAGTCCCACAGTTGCAGCTGGGTGCCGCCTTGCATGTCAGAGGCATCGACGCAGCGCCCTGAGGCGGGATTGTAGATGCTGCCGTCGGCGCGGGGCAGGAACTGCTGTGCGGGGTGATCGTGGCAGCCGACGATCTGGATGCGGGTTCCGTTGCCGGTGCCGGCATTGGCTGCGTCCATGCACAGGTTCTGGTTGCGGATGGTGCCGTCACCGCGGATGGCGAACTGCTGGGCGTCACCGCCGTTGATCTCGTTGCATTCCCAGAGCTGGATGCGTCCGGTGTTGCGGTCGGCGCAGATGTTGGTGCCGTTGGTCAGCTTGATCTTGCCGGTGGAGCCCGGGGCTGTGGGGGCAGCTGCGAAGGGGTAGACGGCGAGGTTGCTGATGCCGCCGGTCAGGCCCTGGTGGTAGAAGTCGGCGGATCCGCGTTCCTTGTAGCGGCCCATGACGAGGGGACCCACCGGTGCGGCACCGAGCGAGACGGTGTGGTGGCCGGTGCTGGCCAGGGTGCCGTTGACGTACAGGCTCATCAGCCCGGTGGCCGCGTTGTAGGTGGCGGTCACATGCTGCCAGGCATCGGGTGTGTACGTAGCGGCGCTGTTCACGGCCTTGTTGGCCCAGTCGTAGCCGGCGGTGTCGCTGTCGCCGCGGGCTATCGCGAACTGCCACATCTTGGAGTCCGGGTCGGCGAAGATCGCGAAGGAGCTGTTGCGGTTGTTGTCCTGGCTCACGACGGCGCCGCTCGGGCCCGGCTTGATCCACGTTGTGAGGGTGAAGCTGTCGCGGGTGTCGATGACGGACGTGCCCGTGGTGATGGTCGACTGGCGTCCGGCGAACGCGGCGTAGGTCGTGCTACGGCCCTCGATGGTGGCGGTGGGCCAGGTGATGTTCGTGGCGGTGGCCGGGAAGGCCCCGACTTCACTGGGCACGAGGTTGCCACTCTGGCCGTTCAGCTTCCACTGCGCGGTGGGCACTGAACCTCTGGTCATGTCGATCCAGGGGCCGAGGTCGTCCGTACGCACGGAGAGGGCGCCCGTGCGGGTTTCTGCGGGAGCGGCGCCGAGGCAGCCGCCCTGCCAGGACTTGCTGTTGATTGCGATCAGCTCGTTGGCCGCGTTGAGCAGCGGTCCGCCGGTGTCGCCCTGACAGATGGTGTCGGTGCCCTTGCCGGTGATGGCCAGAGTAGTGGTGTCCGAGGTGTTGACGGTGAAGACGCCACTGTGGGGCTTGCCGGGCACCCAGTCGGACTTCGTCCGTCCGTAGCCCACTGCCGTCAGGTCCGTGCCGGCCGCCGGGACGGACGTACCGATCTTGGCCTTGGTGGCTCCCTTGGCCGGGAGCGAGAGCCGGGCCAGGACCAGGTCCCGGTCCTCGCGCGGTTCGAGCGCGGTCACCGTGAAGGTCTGGCCACCCGCCAGAGCGACGGTGGCCTTCATCCCGGGCTGCCCTGCGGGGACCTGCTGTCCGGCGGTGGTGGCGAAACAGCTGGCAGCGGTAGCTATCCACCATTCGTCAATGAGTACGCCGGTGCACGCGCGGGAGTTCGCCTCGTCGCCGATGGCGAGCTTGACGACGGCGTCCTGCAGGCCCGTGGGCACCTCGGAGCCAGTGACGGCCTGGGCGGCACCAGCACTCAGGAAGCCGGCTGCCAACACTGAGGCAAGCAGGGGCGCAGCCCACGCAGTGCGTGAACTCTTTTCAGACATGATGATCCTTTGAGATACGCGAAAGAGAAAACGCAGTCGGGCAGGACGGATTTCGCCTTGCCGGTACGGCTCCAGGCCTCGCCCGGAAATCTGAGTGCCGAACCACGACGCCAGAACTTGCCCGGTTCAATCGCCCGACGGTTTCAAGCGGTGTAAACGACCCTGCGGCCGAGTTGCCGCCACCAGTGGCCCCACAGCCAGAGTGCTTAGCCTGCGACGCGGAGTTCAATGTGAGTGGAAACAGTTCCGTTGGCACCAGCCTCGCCGTATCCGGTGAACCCATCGGAGGAGCGGAAGCCAAGGCCGCCGCCCGGATCGCTCTCGCGGGAACGCCCGAGAGCCTCCACGAGTTCATCACCACAGGCCAGCACACAGCCCGCCTCAAGGACGATCTGGCCACCAACCACACCGACCAGATCAACCGGCTCCTGGCCGAAGGCGACATCATCGTCGCCAAGGCCCAGCAAAACCGCTGGATCGCAGCCGAAGCCGCAGCCAAGGCCGTCCAGGCAACAGTTGACGCCCAAAAGGCAGCCCAGCAGGCCGCAGACTCCGCACGCCAGGCACAGACCGCAGCCAACGACGCCAGGACGTCCGCCGACAAGGCCGCCAACAGCGCCGCCGAAGCCCAGAAGTCAGCGGCCACAGCCCGCAGCGCCGCCGACCGAGCCAACCAGGATGCCTCCGACGCCGAGAACTCCGCCGCCCAGGCCGAATTCTCAGCCTCCTACGCCCGCCAGTCCGCCAAGAAGGCCAACGACTCCGCCGAACAAGCTCGCCAGTCAGCCCTCGCCGCCGGCAAGAGCCGCGACGAAGCCAACGCCATGGCCAAGGACGCCTGGACCGCTGTCCGAACCCTGGTCGAGAAGGAGATCGCCGAGGCGCTCCGCCAGGCAGAGGAGGAACGCAAGCAGCAAGAAGAAGCGAAGCCAAAGCCCAAGCGAATCTGCCGCCCCTTCGCCAGCCGCGAGTCCATGATCCCGATCCTGGCCTGCGCCGCAGACCCGGAACACTCCACGATCGAAGTCGGGCAGAACGACCCCTTCCTCACCGCAGCGGTCTGGGAGCTTTCGGGCCTAAATGACATCAAGGCGTGCATCAAGGACCCCGGCACAGTGGACTGCATTGTGGCCGGACTCAGCTCCTTGCCCTGGGGCAGGGCCAAGGTCCTCCTCAAAATCGATGACGGTGTCGAAGCCCTCAAGCACATGCGCGCCACCAGGCGCGCGGTCGAATGCCTCACCTCGAACACGGCTCACAGCTTCCCCGCCGGCACACGGGTTCTAATGGCCGCAGGGACGACCCTGCCCATCGAAGAGATCCGAGTCGGTGATCAGGTCACGGCGACCGACCCGGCCACCGGAGAAACCGGGTCCCGTACCGTCAGCCGCGCGATCCGTACCCCTGACGACCGGAACTTCACCGACGTCACCCTTGCCGACGGCTCTTCCGTTACCTCGACGGATAGTCACCCGTATTGGGTGGAGAGCCGTAAACGATGGGTAGATGCTCGCGATCTCCGCGTAGGCGATGAGCTTCGCACCCCAGTGGGTGGCGCTGTTCTGGTCAGCCAGGTCAGCGACCGGACCGGACTCGAAACCGCTTACGACCTAACTGTCGACGATCTCCACACCTATTACATTGCTGCTGGCGCTTCCGGCGCCCTTGTCCACAATAGTGACCTACCGCGTCCTCCTTGCTCGACGAAGACCCCTAAGCTTTTTGATAAGTTGGTCACCCGTGGCGATAGTGGTCCCACGCAAGGATCCGCACCCCCGGCGGGGAAGAAATTGTTAACCTGCCTCAGGAATTGGAACTGTTGAGTAGTGGGCGGCAGGATAAGTGGTTTACGCTTGCCAATGAATACTTGCGTCGTACAGGTAGTCCAGACTTTCCCGACCGGCCGCACGTGGGGTATGGGAAGTTGCAGTATGCGTCATCCGATCATGTTGAGACAAAATATGCGGCATGGGTGTGCGAAACAGACCATCGAGGAGATGTGATGGTCGTCATCAACAATAAAGATGGCGTGTGTGGGGACAGTAAGCCAGCCTCGCAGACGTGTGTAAATGCGGTGCGGGCCATGCTCTACGACGATCAGGCCATGATCGTGTACTATCCTGAGAACCCCAATGGAGTCCGCCTGCAGGGAACGCTGAAGAGAAAATGATGAGACTTAAGATCCTGCATGACGTGGTGTCACTGCCTGATTCCCGCTCGGAAATTTCCGAATTAGTTGAAGATATTTTCACCAGGCCTGAAGTCGGGGATCACAGGCGTGTGGAGTTTCACTATTTTACGCCGCGAGGTGACAGCTATCGACTGGAAAGCAGTCTGATAATGGATCTCAATGTGGTGAGCGGGCACGGTAGGTTCACCTGGTGGTGTGATGCTGCAGTGTCCGAGTCGATAAAATCTTCGAGTGGCAGCGATATTGGGTGGGATGTCTGGGTTTCTTGCGCAGATGAATTGATGCCCGAGGTTGTGGTCTATCGCGACCTGCACGAGAAATCCCGCGCCGATGTCAGGACGGTCCTCTCTCCAGATGTCGTGCGTTCTGTCGTTGAGGAATTCTGCGGTGAAGGGAATGGATTCAGGCCGACAGATGCAGGGTGGATGCGTGGGCATATGAACGGCCACGTCGACGACGACTGCTAGGAAAGTCGGGGCGTCCGCTATTTGTGGAAATCTCTTTTGATGCGCCCCGCTCGACGCTTACTGTTTGGGTCCCGCATTTTCTTTGCGGGACCCAAACGGATTAGAAGATGACCATTTCTTGGATCTGAGCGTCTCGCGCCCGTAGTAGCGCTGCCCCAGAAGAGGAGCTCCTGCCTGCTGCCCCGGTCCCTGTACTGTGCTGCAGCGACCTCACCGACATCGAAGGGTGGGGCCACTTCTCGCCGTGGCAACCGTCTCTGCTGTCCGTGCTGATGCCGGTCTCACATCAGCTCAGCATCACTGCCTCAAAGCTCTCGCCGACCACGACGTGCGCTGGTGGTACCCCCACCGCATCACCTCGCAGCTCAACAACGTCGGCCTCTCCCCGGCTGGAACGCGCTCAGGTCACCCCTGAGTGGCTGTTGTCGTTCCGATCTTGGGCGGTGCTGATCGAGCGGGAGTCTCGATCGGCGGCTTCGGCGGCTTCGGCGGGTGCGAGGCCTGGTGGCTGGGCCTCGGTCGGCAGCAGGCGGGACGGGACCCGGAGCCGAGCGCGGGCGTGATCGACTCTCAGTCCATCAAGGCGGACGCCGTCGTCGGATCCGACAGCCGCGGCTTCGACGGCGGCAAGCTGATCAACGGCCGCAAACGCCACGTCGTGGTCGACACGCTCGGCCTACTGCTCGCGGTGACGGTCACCGCAGCGGATGTCGGCGACCGCGCCGCCGGGCAGGTTCTGCTCGCCCAGGTCACCGCCGCGCACCACCTGCTTGCCTTGGTCTGAGCCGACGGTGGCTGCACCGGCAGCCTCGTCGAGTACGGCCTCACCGTCCTCGACCTGGTCCTCGCCATCGTGAAGCGCAGCGATGACATGCGCGGCTTCGTCGTGTTGCCCAAGCGGTGGATCGTGGAGCGTTTCTTCGCCCACCTGATGCGAAGCCGCCGCCTGGTGCGCGACTTCGAGCGGTCCACCGGCAGCGCGGAGGCGGTGGTCTAATGGTCGGCGACCATGCTCATGACCCGCCGCCTGGCCCGGCCACGTCCTTCGCGAGCGTGAACCGTCCCGGCGCCGACTCGGCCAGCCAGCCCCGGGCCACCAGCCGCTTCGCCTTCGACCGCAACGCCTCGACCTTCGCGGGCACGGGGTCCAGCCCGAAGCAGCCGGCCGTCTCCTGGCACGTCAGCGGACCTTGACCGAGACGGTCCCGGTCCGCGAGAGCCCGCAGGATGCGCTGGTAGTCCTGCGACAGTGCCGACCAGACCAAGCCCGCGCGCCGCATGGGCACCACCGACTTCGGCTTCGCCGCTTCCGCGGGGCCGGGTCGAACCGGTCGTCCACCGGGATCCGGCAGGTCCTCGGAGGGGTCGGAGACGACGACGTCGCCGTCCGGGGCCAGCACCTCGCCGGCGGGCTGGAGCTGGCCACGGAAGACCGCCTGGTTTACCGGCAGGTCTTCGACCCGCACTTCCGTACGGGGTGGACGGCCTATCTTGAGCACCGCTCCCTGCACCCGGCCGACGGGCCCAGTCTGCCGCTGGAGGTGTGCCTGGCCCAGCTCACGGGCGGGGATCTGCCCGCCCATCAGGTCTTTCACCCGCCGCTCGATCTGCAGGACGAGGCGAGCGTGGCCCTGCTGCTGCAAGGCGAGAGCGGCCAGGACCGCAAGGCGGTCGCCCGGTACGCCGCTGCCCTCGCGCGGATACACCGCAGTCGGCCCGGCTTCTCCACCGACGCGGTGCGTGAGCACCTCACCCGCCAGATTCTGCTGCGGGTGTGGCGGTGCCCACGAGCGGACTTCGACGCGGAGGCGTCCGCGCGCGGCCTCGTCTGCGGCGCCCGTGCGGTCGAGGCCGCGAAGCGGATCGTCCCGGGCTTCCTGGAAGAGAGCGGCGAGCGGATGGAGGCCCGTCATGCGTGTTGACGAGCTGGTGGCGTTGCCGGGCACCGTGCGCGCCCGGACGCCCGAGCAGACGTGGGGGGCGGTGGCAGGGCTTCTGCCGGAGTTCGGGATCACCCGCCTCGCCGACCTCACGGGCCTGGACTGCATCGGGCTCCCGGTCTGGACGGCGATCCGGCCCTCCTCCCTGACCCTGAGCACCTCCCAGGGCAAGGGGGCCACCGTGCTGCCGGCGAAGCTGTCGGCGGTCATGGAGGCCGTCGAGCTGTGGCACCTGGAGCAGCCCCTGCCGATCTCGGCACGAGGCCCGGCCGCCGAGGTCGCCCCCCACTGCCCGGTGGCCGCGCTGCCGATGACCGTCCCCTACCCGGACCACACCCTGCGCCAGATGGTGTGGGAGTGGACATCAGGCACGGGCCTGGTGAGCGGACACGACCAGCTGCTCCCGGCCGACCTCGTCCGATGCCGGGCCCGCAGGCCCGAGTGGAGCCCGGACCTGCTGCGCGCGACCAGCACCGGCCTGGCCTGCGGGAACACACGGGACGAGGCGCTGCTGCACGCCCTGTTCGAGGTGGTGGAGCGCGACGTGCTCTACCGCGAGGAGGCGGACGGCGGATCCTGGCGCACCTTCATCGCGCCCGGGACGGTCCAGGACCCGCACGCTCGTGAGGTTCTCGACAAGCTCGCGGCCGCGGGCATGTCGCTGGAGATCGCGATGGTCGACGGCCCGTACGGGCTGCCGGTGTGCGTGGCCTACCTGTGGTCGGAGGACCTCCCGGTGGTCTTCGCGGGTGGCGGCTGCCACAGCGTTCCGGCGATCGCTCTGACCCGGGCGCTGACGGAAGCCGCGCAATCCCGGCTTGCCGCGATCTCCGGGACCCGCGACGACCTCACCAGCGCCCCCAGCAGCACCGGCACCCCGGCCTTCCGCCCCGCACGGACCTCCGGGCTCGTGCCGTGGCCGGACGCGACCGGCCACTTCGCCGCGGCCGTCGGAGGCTTCGCCGTCCAGGCCGCCGACCTGGCCGTAGAGATCGCCCACGCCACCGGACACGAACCGGTCGCCCTGGACCTCTCCCACCCCAACAGCCCGGTCCACGCCGTGAAGGTCGTCTGCCCCGGCACCCGCTCCCGGATCAGGAGGTCGATGCCCCGATGAACACCACCACCACGGCGTCCGGGGGGCGCTCCGCCCAGTACGACGCCTTCCACACCGCCCGCGCCCGCACCGATCTCGTCGCCCGCCTCTACGCGAAGGCGATGGGGGAGAACTACCCGGCCGAGACCGCGGCCTCCAGCTCCTGCGACTGGCCCCTGCTCGGGCTGATGACCGCACGCCTGCGAATGCGGCCCGGCCAGCTCCTCGTTGACGCTGGCTGCGGGAGCGGAGGCATCGGCCTGTGGCTGGCCCGCGCCCTCGCCCTGCGCCTGAAGGCTTCGACCTCTCCCCGGTCGCCGTCGCGCAGGCCACCGGCCGCCGCGCCCACTTCCTCGGCTCCGCCGGGCTGGAGCACACCAACCTGCCCAGCGGCCACGCCACCGACCGGACCGCCGCGGTGCGCGAACTCGGCCGCATTCTCGCCCCGGGCGGCCGACTCCTCCTGACCCGCTCGACGAGGCGCGGCACCGCCCCCACCTGGCACCAGCAGGCCCACGCGGCCGGACTCATGGTGGAGCACGTGGACGAGCGCCCCACCGAGCCGGCCATGTGGGACCGCCTCTACAAGCTGTGGATCACCCATGCCGACGACCTGCGGCGCGAACTCGGCGACGTCCAGACCGAACGGATGCTCCGCGAGGCCCACCAGGTGCTGCCCAAACTTCCCGACCGCCGAGCCGTCCTGCTGACCCTACGGCGCCCCGCACACGCCCTCCCGGCACCCGGCACGGCCGATACGATGACCGCGCCCCGCCTGCCCAGCGGCCGGCCTCCGTTCCACGAGGAGGTCCCGCAGTGACCCAGCACCGTTCCCTCCGTGCAGCGGTGCTCTCGGCCGGGTCCTGGGGGACTGCCGTCGCCAAGGTCATGGCCGACGCCGGTACCGACGTCATCGTGCACGCCCGCCGCAGCGAGATCGCCGACACGATCAACACGACGCACCACAAGCCCGGCTACTTCCCGGACATCGAGCTGCCCTCCACCGTGAAGGCCACCACCGACCCGGCCGTCGCCCTGGACGGCGCGGACTTCCTCGTGTTGTCCATCCCCGCCCAGTCCCTGCGGGCCAGCTTCGCCGCGTGGGCACCGCACATCGGGCCCGACACGGTGATCGTGTCGCTGATGAAAGGCATCGAGGCCGGGAGCGGCCTGCGGGCGAGCCAGGTCATCACCGACGTGACCGGCGTACCCGAGGAACGGGTCGCGGTCCTGTCGGGCCCGAACCTGGCAGCCGAGATCATGGCGGGACAGCCCGCGTGCCCTTCGCTGTTCTGTCCTTTGGCCTGGGCTGGACGGCGCTGTCTCCTGGGTGGTCGCCCAGGAAGCGAGGAGGCACATTCCTTCTGCGGAGGGTGAGGTTGGTTTGCCGGTGGAGATGGTGAGGGTGATGCCAGGGTCGGTGGCCATTTCCGGTCCTTCGTAGGCGAGGGTGAGTCACCGACGGCTTGTGGGTGGAACCCGGACGGGACCGTGGACTCGGGGTGGGGCCGGAGATGACCAGGAGGCGTACGGTCCGCCCTCGTTGGGGGGTGACGGGTTCAGGAGACCGCCGGGGCCGAATCCTTCGTGGGCGTGCGATCGGTACTGGCGCGGAGGTGAAGGTCGACCGGGGTGATGACCGGGGAAGGCGGATGGTTGCCGTCGAGGAGAGAGAGGAGCATGTCGACCGCGGCTTTGGCCTGCAGGCGCGGGTGCATGTCGGCGGCCGTGATCGGCGGATCGGTCGACTGGAGCGAGGGTTCGTCGAGGTCCTGGGCGATCAGCAGATCATCCGGGACCCGGAGGCCGAGTTCCTGGGCGGCGCGCGAGGCGCCGACGCCAAAGCCCAGGCAGAGCGCCAGGAGCGCGTCCGGCCGGTCGGGGGCACTGAGCGTTTGTAGAGCTGCCCGGTGGGCGGCGTCCGCGAGCCCGGTTTCGGTGCTCGTGCCGGCCAGGCCGACCAGCGTGGTGGTCGGGGCGTGGTCGTGTTCGCCGCACCAGTACCGGTAAGCGGATACGGACAGCCGTGTCCACTCCCACCCCGCGTCGGGGACGAGGAGCTGGATGCGGGTGGCACCCTGTTGTGCGAGGTGGTCCAGCATCTGCCGCGTCGTGCTCTCGGCGTCGGCGGTGACGTAGTTCGGCACGAGACCGCCGACGCCCTGGCCGAGCGCGACCAGGGGGAGTCCGAGTCCGGCGAGGACCGGGAGCCGGGGGTCGTCGCGGGCCGGGTCGGTCACGATGATTCCGTCGACAGGGTGCCGGAGCAGCTGCGCGGGGTCCTGCGGGGCGGGGAGCAGCAGCAGAGCGTGGTCGGCCCGGAAGGCGGCGTCGGCGGCGGCGACGGCCACCTGGCTGTGCCAGTCCAGGGACAGCAGTTCCCTGGACGAGGTCTGGGGTGGTGTGGGCATCAGCAGGCCCAGGGTGGCGGTCCGTCCTGACCTCAGGCCGCGTGCGGCCTGGTTGGCCACGTAGCCGAGGCGGTCGGCGGTCTCGCGGATACGGGTCCGGGTGTCGGCGTCCACACGGCCCTTGCCGTTGAGTGCGTAGGAGACGGTGCCGACGGACACGCCGCAGGCGGCCGCCACGTCCTTGAGTGTCGGCCGTCGTCCCACCGTCCACGCTCTCTCTCGGTTCCGCTGCCGGGTGGGTACAGCGTATCGCACAAACGATTAAGCAAGACCGTTGACGCTGCTTAAACGTTTGTGCATTGTGTGTGGACACACCGGCGCCCAGGCAGTGGCGCTGCTGACACCCCACAGTCCGCTCGGGAAGAGCCGAGCCGTGGCTCCTGTACCCCCCGTCCCGCGTTGAGTGATCAGGGAGACCAGCCGTGCACCCCACCGAACCCCCCGAACCCACCGAACCCCCCGAGCCCGCCGCCCCGCCCGGCGCCGTGAGCCGCGACCGCGACCGCGACCGCGAAGGCACGCTGCGAGCGGACGCGGTCGGCGTGAAGGACCTGGTGTTCTTCGTCCTGTCGGCCGCCGCCCCGCTGACCGTGATGGCCGGGTTCTCCGCGCTCGCCTTCATGCTGGGCGGCGTGGCCGCCCCGTCCGGCTACCTGATCGCAGGCGCCGTGTTCGCCCTGTTCGCCGTCGGTTTCACAGCGATGAGCAGACACATGCGCAACAGCGGGGCGTTCTACACCTACATCAGCCGCGGCCTCGGTCCCGTCGCGGGCGCCGGAGCGGCCCTGGTCGCCTACCTCGCCTACGCGCTGGGGCAGATCGGTTTCGCCGCGGCGGCGGGACTCTTCGCATCAGACACCCTGCGGGTACTGACCGGGATCAAGGTCCCCTGGCAGGTGTGCACGGTGGCTCTGGCGCTACTCATCGCGCTGCTTTCCTACCGCAAGGTCGACCTCGGAGCACGCGTCCTGGCGCTGCTGCTCACCGCCGAGATCGCGATCCTGCTCGTGCTGGCCGTCTCCGTGCTGCTCCAGGGCGGGCACGAAGGCCTGACCGCGCAGAGCTTCGACCCCACCCGCCTGATGACGCCGGGCATCGCCGGGCTGTTCGTGATCACGTTCGTGGTCTACATCGGCTTCGAGCAGACCGCGATCTACAGCGAGGAAGCCCGCGACGCCCGCCGGACCGTGCCCCGCGCCACCCACCTCTCGGTCGGCATCCTGGCGGTGCTCTACACCTTCGTGTCCTGGATCATCCTGGTGGCGGCCGGTCCACACCGCCTGACCGAGATGCTGGCCAAGGACCCCGCCGGCCTGGTGTTCGACCTCAACACCGAGTACGTCGGCAGCACGATGACCTCCGTCATGCGGCTGCTCATCGTGACCAGCTTCCTCGCCGGAGTCCTCGCCCTGCAGAACGCGGGCAGCCGGTACCTGTTCGCGCTGGGGCGCGACGGTGTCCTGCCCGCCGCATTCGGCCGCACCGACGAGCGCACACAGACCCCCAGCGTCGCCGGCCTCGTCCACACCCTGCTGGTGATCGCCGCAGTGATCTCCTTCGGGCTCACCTCACTCGACCCCTACACGCAGATCGTGGTGTGGACCAACACACCCACCCTCGTGGGCATCCTGCTGCTGGAGGTCGCCACAAGCGTCGCGGTCATCCGCTACCTGGGGCGCCACCGCTCCGACGTGACCCTGTGGCAACGCCTGATCGCCCCGGCCCTGGCAGCGATCCTGCTCGCCACCGTCGCTGTGCTGGTGATCGCGAAGATGTCCCTGCTCACCGGCATCGGCACCACCGCCGGAAACGCCCTCGTCCTCAGCCCGCTCCTGGCCGGCCTGCTGGCCGGCTGCGCCCGTGCCCTGTGGCTGCGCACCGCCCGCCCCCACACCTACCTGCGACTGACGAACGGCGGCGACACCGGCACCGACGCCGAAGGCTCCGCACCGACGTCGCCCACGATGGCGTAGCCCGCCCCACACATCCAAGCCCCCGCCAAACCCGCCCCCATGCAAGAGGAACCGATGCCCCCCGCACCCCGAGCCGCCTGGTCGATCCCCGGCTGGCAATCCGAACGACCGCTCAACGATCCCGCCGTCAAAGAGATCTGGTGCTACACCGACCGCTTCTCCTACGACCCCGGCGAGCAGGTGGCCGTCCACGTTCACACCACCGCCGACACCTACGACCTGCGGATCGTGCGCGACGGCGCCGAGCCGACGACAGTCCTGCTGCTTCAGGACCTGCCCGGCGAGGCCCACCCGACGCCGGACGACGCGTACGCGGTCGGCTGCGGCTGGCCCGTCGCCCGGACCATCCCGGTCGACCCCGCCTGGACCTCCGGCTTCTACCTCGTCATCGTCGGCATCACCGACGAGCACGGCCGCCGCCACGAGCGCGAGCACTTCTTCGTCGTCCGCTCCCCACACCCGACGGCGCGCACCGCACTGATCCTGACCACCAGCACCATGCTCGCCTACAACGACTGGGGCGGCGCCAACGCCTACCGGGGCCTCGGCGACGACCCCTACACCGACATCCCCACGCCCCAGCAGTCCGCCCTGCGCCCCATCGCCCGAGGCATGCTGCGCAAACCCGAGGACGCCCCCCGCAACCGCCACACCCACCGCCCGCCGATCGGCTGGCAGCCGCGCCACCAGGCCTACGAGTGGGCCCACGCCAATGGCTACTCCCGCCACCACGCGGACGCCCTGTGGGCCACCTACGAGCGGCCCTTCGTCGTCTGGGCCGAGCAGCACGGACACCGGCTGGACTACCTCACCCAGCACGACCTGCACTTCGCACCCGAGCGCCTGGACGGCTACGACTGCGCCGTCATCGTCGGCCACGACGAGTACTGGACCCGCGAGATGCGCGACGCCATCGACACCTTCGTGGACCGCGGTGGCAACCTGGCCCGGTTCGGCGGCAACTACATCTGGCAGGTCCGCCTGGAGGACGACGGCGCCACCCAGGTCTGCTACAAGATCCCCGGCCTCGACCCGGTCAACGCCACCGACCCCCACCTGGACACCACCGCCTGGGACCACCCCAAGCTGGACCGCCCCGGCGCCGCCACGATGGGCCTGACCGGACTCGGCGGGGTGTACGCCCGCTACGGCTCGGCCACCCCGCGCTCCAGCGGTGGCTACACCGTCTACCGCCCCCACCACTGGGCCTTCGAAGGCACCGACCTCTACTACGGCGACGTCTTCGGCGGCGACGAGGCCTGCATCGTCTCCTTCGAGGTCGACGGAGTCGACTACACCTTCCGCAAGGGCCTGCCCTACCCGACCGGTGAGGACGGCGCACCGGACGACCTGGAGATCCTCGCGATGGCACCCGCAGTCGTCGGCGAGACCGACCGCTGGCAGGGCCGTGTACCGCTCGGCGCAGCCGAGACCGAGGCACTGCTCCTCACGGAGGTCATGTACGACGGAAACCCTCCGGAGTTCCGCCGGGACGCCCGCTACGGCGCGGCAATGATCGGCGTCTTCACCCGAGGCGCGGGAACCGTCTTCAACGCCGGCACCTGCGAATGGATCAGCGGCCTCATCCACCACGACCCCTTCACCGAACGCATCACCGACAACGTCCTGCGCCGCCTCACTGGAGAAAAGCGATGACCATCGACACCGTCACCACCATCGAACTCGGCTCCGGGGAAGCGGTCCGCCCCCACTGGCCGGAAGGGACCGCCTCGCCCGACTGGACGGAGACCGAATGGCGCGCCTTCGCCAACCCGGCCGGCACCTTGTTCGGCGGCAGCTGGGAAGGGGAACCAGGAACCCTGCTCCTCGACCCCTACCCCTATGACGAGATCTGCGTCATGGTCTCCGGCCGCGTCGCCCTGGAGGACCTCGCCGGCGACCGCAAGGAGTTCGGGCCCGGCCAGGTCTTCCACGTACCCAAGGGATTCCGCGGTACATGGATCACCCTCGAACCCTCCAAGAAGTTCTTCTTCGCCAGCACCGCCTGAGCAAGGTCCGGCGGCGCTGACGGACTCGTCGAGCTGCGTTCGGCAGCCTTGCGGGCTATCGCTGGCTCGGGTGGCTCCGCGACCTCGACGTCACCGGCCTGTTCATCGCCATCGGACACGACCCGCGCACCGAACTCTTCACCGGACAGGTCGACCTGGTCGCTGAGGGCTACCTCGCCGCCCTCAGCGACCAGGTGCACGACGCAGCCGAAATCCTGCCCTGGTGTCGCTCCTCGTAGTACAGGTCGAACGCGGACACCGTCAGGAAGTCCAGCGGCGCCACCCAGGAGGGCCGCGACTTCGACCAGGCTCCGTTGACGTTCTCCCGTCGCCGCACATGCACGTGCGCCCCTGGGTAATCGCAGCCCAGCGCCCGTGAGTCCGGCAGCAGATGTACGTCGCTGCGGCGCAGCCCGGCGACCTGCCCGCGCCGCAGGCCCACCCGCCCGAGCAGCAAGACGATCAAGCGGTCCCGCGCGCTGCGGCACGCGAGGAACATCGCCACCAGCTCAGCGTTCGCCGCCCGGTCGACGTCGGCTTCGGGCTCGCGCAGACGGTGCACCGGCAGCAGCCGCAAGAACAGCCCGCCCTCCTCGCCCGAGGCCTCCGCAGGAAGATCACGGCTGTCGGCCAACTCGTAGATCTGTCCGAGCACCCCGCGCGGGGCCTCGCCAGCGGTGACCGCGTACGACAGCAGCCCCCGCACCGCCACCAGAACCCGGTTGATCCGCCGCCCGCCCCGCACCGGTTCCTCCGCCGTCGGAAGCTTCGAGTGCATCTACGTCGGCACCGGCGGCATCGACCTCAACGGAAGCCTCCTGGACCCGCAGAGCGGGATGTGTATCAACATCCCCGAGACGGAGGGCAACAACTTCCCCGCCCTCGCCCCCCCGGAACGACACGAACTCCACCGCCACCGTCTTCAAGAACGCCGACCGCGACGGGGACGTCTACTACGTCATGAACCCGGGCAAGCGCCTCGGCCGACAGCTCCAGCTCCGCTCCGTCATCTTCAGCTGACGGCAGCACACACCACACCCCCAGGGAGACACGGCGCAAGGCGCGGGGTCGCTCGCAATGCTCATCACAACCGTCGACCTGGCGACCCGTGACCTGGAGGGGGACTGGTTCGCTGGCCCGTCACCGTGCGTCGTAGGGTCGTGCGCGGTCCGGACGGTCCCACAACGCGGGAAGGGGTGGCCTGCCCGGGACGGGGCAGGCCACCTCGCTGGGCCCTGACCCAGCCGGCCCGGGCCACTCCCATGCGATCTGCCACCAGCAGCCAGCGTGGGGAAGTTCGCGCGGAGAACGCCGTGAGTGGTCATGCTCGATCATCCGACCGGCCTCCTGGTACGTCCCGGGGTCGAAGGCCGGTGGTCTGCCACCGTGCGAGCCGCGCCGTTTGCGGTGGCGGACCTGGTCTGCGGGTTGCAGGATCACCGCTTTGACATGCCGTTGCCTCAGGTGGGCGCGGATCGCGCGGGAGGAGTACGGGCGGTCCGCGATGACTGTGTCGGGGCGGGTGCGGGGTCGTCCCGGGATGGTTCGCGTGACGCGGATGGCGGCCATGACCGCGGTGAACGCGGGGGCATCGCCGGCCTGGCCGGCGGTGAGCACGATCGCCAGTGGCCGGGCGTTGGCGTCGCCGACCAGGTGCACCTTTGTGCCCCAGCCGCCCTGGGGTCGCCCGAGTGCGTGGTCGGCGGGCTCGTTGGGCTCCGGTCACCCTTTGCTGGCACCAGCCGCGTGCTGGTGGGCCCTGCAGACGGTGGAGTCCACCGACACCGTCCAGCCGATGTCGTCGTCCGTGTCGGCGGCGGCCAGGACCGCGGCGAAGATGCGGGCCCACGTTCCGTCAACGGCCCAGCGCAGCAGGCGCTTGTGGGCGGTCTTGAAGGACCCGAGCCCGTCCGGGAGATCCCGCCAGGGCGAGCACGTGCGGTACTTCCAGGCGATGGCCTCCAAGGTCCGACGGTGGTCGGCCCACCGCCGCCCGCGGACCGGATCGGCCGGCATCAACGGCTCGATCCGGTCCCACATCGCATCACTGATCAACAATCGGACAGACACATCCGATCAACAGCTCAACCCATCAAAGAGACACGCTCTGGGTGAGACCGGCCAAAGTCCGTTGAGACGGGACCAGTGCAGGTCAAAAGCGGGCGGGGATCTCACCGAGTTTGCGTGCTCGGTAGGCGGCCTGTCGGCAGGCATGCGAGCACCACCGGCGGGCGGATGAGGCCGATTCCATGGGTGATCGGCAGAAGCCGCAGGTCGGGCCAGTGGGAACACTGTGATCGGCGGGGGACGGGGTGGGGTTCTGGCGTTGGAGGTAGTCGTGGTCGCGGCAGCGCTGGCAGTAGCCGGCGGGCCCGCGGCGGCTCATGGGGATGCGGTAGATGGTCTCCCCGCACTTCGTGCAGAGCTTCGGCTTCGAGGCGGCTGGAGCCGGAGCCACGGAGGGTCGCTCGACGCCTTCGCGGTGCGCCATTCGGCGGCAGCGTGGGGAACACCAGGACGGCGTGCTCTTCCCCGGGGTCCTGGGCAGTTCGATCCCGCAGTATCCGCAGGCCGGGGTGCCGATGGTGCGTCGAAGATGGGCGCGTTGACGGCAGCGGGCGGAGCAGTGGCGGCGGGGGCTTCCGTCGACGGTGCCCTCCGGCGGGAGCGGGGCGTCGCACTCGGCGCATCGGGTTGCCGGGCCTTCGAGGGCTTCGCGGAGCGCGGCGGGGTGACGGCCGGTGGCGGCGCCGAGCCGGGAGTCTGACCCGTTGTCTGACTCCCGGGTGGTTGGTGTGTCAGCTGTCGAGGGTGACCGGGAGGGTGAGGGTCTGGCCTGCGCGCTGGATGGTGAAGGGGAGGGTGGCACCGGCGCGGTAGTTGTTGATGACCGAGTAGTAGGTGCCGATGTTGGGGGTGGGCTGGCCGTCGATGGCGGTGATGACGTCACCGGGCTGGAGGCCGGCGGTGGCGCCGCTGGTGCCGGGAGGGACGAACTGGACGATGACGCCGCCGTTGGCGGGGGCGTTGCTGGTGGCGAGCAGGAGGTTGCCGGGGGCGCCGGGGGTGATGTTCACCGTGAGGGGCACGGTGCTGTAGTCGTAGGTGAAGGTGCCGCTGTACTGGCCGCCGGCGAGGGGCGCGTTGGTGTCTGCCTGGAGGGAAACGTTGAAGGGGAGGCTGGCGATCCATGGCCGACTGGAGTTGATGGTGACGGTTGCGGACTTGCCGTCGGCGGCGATCGAGATCGTGCAGGAGACGTGGGAGCAGTCGATGGGGATGCCGGTGATGCGCGTGTACGGCGGGGCTTGGATCCGGACGATGGTCGGGTAGTTCCGGGTGACGTTGTCTCCGGGGTAGACGACGGTCTGTGCCGGGCCGGGGGCGTCGAGGTTGGGGATGTTCTGCTGCGGGGGCAAGGCCCGATGGGCCGCGGCGGCGGTGATGGTGTGGGCGGTGGTAGCGGCGGCCGGGACGCCGGGCGCGGCCAGGACGGCCAGGCCCAGGAGGGTCGTCGTGATCGCCTTCGTGCGGACGCGGGTGCGGATGCTGGTCAAGGCGGTGTCCTTGCGTGATCGGGGTGATATGCGTTGGGAAATTCGCCAGCCGGTGGCCGCCCGAGCCGAGTCCCCCGGCCACTTCTACCGAGTCACCAGGCTGGGCAAGAAGGGCGGACGTGCAGGATCACCCGTTCAATCACCCTCAATCACTGCTGAAACGACACTTTCCATTTCCCTTCGGGAATGTTTTCGCCCAGCCTTTCGCCGGGAAGTCAGGGCCCGCCCGGAGCAGACAGGAGGAGCCGGGAGCCCGAGCCTGTTTCGTCTGTTCATGCAGCTCAGAGCGCTACTGCGATGAGCCGCTTTCCTGTCATTGGTGGGTGGCAGTGATGTTCTGTCAGGTCAGCTGGCCTTCTGCAGGTGAGAGGTGTGCGGGGGCTGTGAGCTGACTGACATGGAAGTGATGTCCGGGGGCGCTGACACGAGGTGGTGTTTTGCCTGGTTGGGCCCTGCCATGAAAGCGGTGCTTCGCACCTGGGGGTACCGCTGCCGATCCTGCGCCTTCGGGTGACGGCTTCGGCGGGTCGGGCATCTGGTGAAGGCCGCCGGCCTGTTGGTCTACCTCGGCGGCGAGACGCGGTTCCCCGACGTCCACCCGGACCAGGTGGCCGCCCTGGCCCGCCGCCGGGACCTGCCCGCCCTGCTGGACCGGTACGTGCCCGAGGGCCCGGACCAGGCTGCGCGCCGGCTCGGGGCCGGGCGGGCGTCGAAGAGGCAGGCGAAGGTCGGCATCCGTTTCCGTTTTGGTTTCTCACAGGTGCGAGACGGCCGCGTCGTCCTTGGAAGACGGCCTTGATGTCATGCGGCAGGTCGCCTCCCGGAGGGCTTCGGGCTGCATGACCACACCCTTCGCGGTCGGTCGAAAGAGTCAAGCTGATGGCCGTCCGGACGGTACGACGGCCCGGTATCGCAGATGTGTCGATACCGGGCCCTCGGTCCCTCCGGCACCGCTCAGCAGCGCCAGGCGGCGGTAGTCGCTGGGCGGCACGCCGTACGCGCGGCGGAAGGCCCGGCTGAAGTCCGCTGGGTGGCGGAAGCCCCAGCGCGCCGCGATCTCGCCGACCTTGGCGTGGCCGAGCCGCGGGTCGGCGAGGTCGGCCCGGCTGCGTTCGAGGCGGAGCCTGCGGATCGTGGCGGCGACGGTCTCTGGCTCCGCGCGGAACAGCGAATGGAGCAGCCGTACGGAGATGTGGTGGTGGGCGGCGATGGTGTCCGGGCTGAGCCGCGGGTCGGGCAGGTTGTGGTCGATGAAGGCCCGGATCCGGGCCAGCAGGACCTGGCGGCGGGTCTCGGCGGGCAGCGCGTCGGGGCCGCCGGACTGTACCGCGAGGTAGGTGGCGCACAGATCGAGGCAGACGGAGCCGAGGCGGGACAACTCGGTGGGGTCGGCGCGCTCGGTGTGGGTGCGCAGCCCGGTCAGGTACGAGGCGAGCAGCGTCCCCGAGGCGGTGCCGGTGGCGAGCCGGGTGCCGAGGAGCCGGTCGGCGTGGTCCTGGGGCAGAGGCAGGACGCTGCGGCGCACCCGCAGCAGAGAGATGCGGGAGAGTCGGCCCTCGTCGAGGAACTCGCAGCTCAAGGGGTGGGAGGAGTCGAAGAGCGCCATGTCGCCGGCGCGGAGCAGGGTGTTGTTGCGGTTCTGCTCCAGGCCCACCGGGCTGCCGTGGACGAGGAAGAGGAAGTAGTCCTCCGGGTCCCCGCGCCGGATCTGCCCCGCACCGCGCCGAGCGGACATCGGTGAGAAGGCGAATCCGGACAGGTCGGTATGGGTGAGGTCGAGCGCCGTCGCGGTGCCGCGGAAGTGCTCGATGTGCGGGCTGGTGATGGAGACGGGCATCACGAGGTCGCCGACCATGCCTGCCCACGACTCGAAACCGTCCCGCGCGCGGACGCTGACCGTCTGTGTACGTGGCTGTGTACCCGTCACGAAGCCCCCCGCTGCACGGTGATGTGTACACGCCCATAGTTGGCCGTCGGCGGCTGCCGGGATAGCGGGGCGTCGGCCAACTCTCAACTCCTGGCCCTCCGCGGCCTGTCTGCGCTCAGTGCGCAACGTCTCTGCGCGCAGTGCCATCGACGCCGGCCGACTTCTCCCCACACAGTGGCAGTCGGCACCGTGCCAGGTCTTCCGATCGAACCTTCCGAAGGCAGGGAGAACATGTCCACATCCGTGACACGCATGTCGTTGAGCTGGAGCCTGCGGGCCGGCGCACTGACCGCCGCGCTCTGCTCCGTACTCGTCAGCCCCGCGGGGGCGCAGGACGCGCCCACACCTTCACGAGCGGACGGCCCGGTGCCGGCGGTCGGCGTTCCGTTACCGGCGGTCGGGACGGCAGCCGAGGTATCGGCGGCTACCCCCACCGGCCGCCTGGCCCGGTCCCTGGACGGCGTGGCAGCCCGCTCCTACGCCGACACCTTCGGCGGAGTGTGGGTGGACGAGGCCCGCTCCACCGTCACGCTCTACCTCACCCGCCCCGAACTCGGCGCCGCGCTGGTCTCGGCTGGCCGCGGTCAGCTCGCCGCACATGACGGGGCGGACGTCAACGTCGTCGTGAAGGGCGCCAAGTACAACCGCGAGCAGCTGGACGCGGCCCGGGACGCGGTCCAACACGACGCCACGGTCTGGCGCCACGACGGCAGCGTCGCCATCGAGCAGATCGGCCTCCTGGAAGGAGGCGGCGGCCTGCGGATCGGAGCCGACCGACCCGAACGGGCAGCGGCCCTGGCCGAGCGCGTGCTCGCCGACGGCTCCCGGGCCGGGAAACCGGCATGGGGTGGAGTCGCCCTCGCGGACATCCGCTTCGAGAAGAGCGCCCCGGCCCGCACGCCCCGCAGCACCCCCCGGAAGCAGGCCGCTGAGGCCTTCGCGGCGGCCGACGTGGGGAGCCGCTGGAACGACAAGCCGGCGCACGACGGCGGCGCCATTCTGAGCCTCACGCGCCACGAGTGGTGGTGCACCAGCGGTTTCGCCATGGACGTACCCGGGTGGGGCCGCTACATGGTCACGTCTGCCGGATGCGGCCCCACCGGGACGTACCTGTACAGCGGCTTCCAGGACTTCGGGCCCCTCTTCAACCGGGTCCCGGAAATCGACACGGCCATTATCGACACCAGGGGCACGGGCGGCTCCAGCGCCCGCGTCTGGATCGGTGAGAACGAGAAGACCTACGCGGGTTACGAGAAGTCCACGCCCGGCGACGAGGTCTGCCAGAGCGGAGTCCGGACCGGCTACCGGTGCCAGATCTTCGTCGGCGAAACCACACAGGTCTGGACGGGCGACGCCTACGTCGACGTGACGTCCGCCTGCACCCGGGACGGGAGCGCAGCCTTCTCCATCGACGATATGGGAGGCCCCGTCTTCCGCTGGTCGTCGAACCCCGCCAAGGTGATCAGCCGAGGGATCATGAATACGTTCCTCGGCACCGTGGATTCGTCCGGCACGGCGTCCACGTGCGTGGGCTTCGTCCCGACCCGGACCATCCTCGATGCCTGGGGCGCGACGATGGCCGTGGGCTAGGGCCTGTGGTGAAAGTGCTGGTCGCCGCCATTCGTCGAGGGCTGAAACCAGCACGGTCGCCTCGTAGGTGACTGCGAGTTTGTCCCATCTGGTGGCGACGGCCCGGTGGCGCTTGAGGCGAGTCGAAGGCCCGGGGGTCGCGAGGTCCCGGGGCCCTTTATTCGCTGACCTCCTGGCTCGACGATGGGCGGGGTGGTGTGTCAGGCCCACTCCACGCCCAGCTCGCGCAGTGCGTCCAACTGCTCCTGGGTGAGTTTGTGGCGTCGGGTCTTGGTGTTGGAGACCCATACGCCGAGCTTCACGGTCACCGGCTCCGCCTCGCCCTCGACCGCGATCTCCTCACTGTGCGCGCGGGGCACCGGCCGGTCCGCACCCTCCCGCTCCACCCACTGCGTGAGCGCCGTCAGACCCCGCTGGAACGCTTGCTGCGCCTTGCTCGGACCCTTCTCCCCGCCGCCCGGCGCGGGGGCGGGAGCCTGGTTGGGCTGTACGCCCAGCGCGGTCAGCCGCTCCTGCTGTTCGGGGAGAAGCCGCGTCCAGGTGGCCGGCTGCTTCTGTTGCTGGAGCCATCGTCCGATGTCGTCGCCGTCCATGAGTACTCCGGGGGCGATGTCGGGCAGGGCGCCGTCGGCGTTGACCAGGTCCGCGAGCACGCGGTAGTGCCGTTGCCAGTCGAGTGGCCAGGGGCAGTTCCAGTCCTTGTCGATCGCGGCGAGCTGCGTGGCCCGGGTCGTGGCGGTGTCCTCGTTCTTCCCGAGCCCGTTTTTCGCGCCTTTGCGGCGGAGGTTGGCCATGTGCTGTCCGATGGGCACCATCGCGTCGTCTTCGCCCCATATGGCGTCTTGTCGGGGTGCGAGGTGCCGGGTGGCCCGCTGGTAGGAGCGGAGTACGGCGAGTTTGGCCTCCCACGCTTCCTCGCCGGGTTCCCAGACCATCCCGGCCTCCGGCGCGTCCAGGAGAACCTTGCGGCGATCCTCCAGCTCCCCGGCCCGCAGCGCCTTGCGCTGCTGGTGCACCCACCGCCCCAGAGGGAACGCCTTCGTGACCCCGACCTCGACCTCCACGTCATACGGGACCGCGTGGACGCCGGTGATCTCGATCTCCGCCCGCCACCGCAGCAGAGCTTGGTAGCCCTCCAGCCACACCAGCGACTCCGGCCGGTAGACGCGGGTGCGCAGGAACGCGGCGATGGTGGCCGCGTCCCGGGGCGAGGAGAAGTGGAGCAGCGCCGACTCGGCCGCGGCGTCGGAGCCGTCCTCCTGGTCCTCGCCGCCGGTGCCGATGATCTGTCCGTCCTCGTCGCGGCGCAGGTGGATTTTGCGCTTGCCGCTGGTGAGGGCCCGGGACGCGAGCTGCTCGACGAGACGGTCGTCATGACTGCGGAGGCCCTGGAGCACCGCTACGAGAGGGCGGTAGCTCGCGGAGGCGACCATGTCGGTGGGGTCCTCGTTTGGCTCCAGGAACACCGGCACGATGATGCGGGCGATCTTCGTGGATCCGTCCTTGTTGAGCCGGAGCGCGCGGCCGATGTTCTGGACGATTTCGACCTGGGAGCCGCGGGTGTCGGCGAAGCAGATCGCCTCCACGCCCCGCTCGCCGGTGATGTCGACACCTTCGCCCAGGACCCGTACGGAGGCGAGGAACGCCCGGTGCACACGCCGGTTGTCCGCGTCGATGCCGTTGGCGAACTGCCGCAGGACTTCGCGGCGCTCTGTGACGAGGTGGTCGCCGCACAGCCACGCCGACCAGACCCGGTCCGGCGGGACGTGGCGGCCGGCCTCCAGCTCGTAGAACTCGGCGTCGATCGATGACTTCGGCAGCTTCTCCGCGGCCGTCAGATCGGCGTCGGAGGCGTCGGTGACGTACAGCTCGGCCGCCGTCTCGGGCAGCTTCTCGGCGAACGCGGCCGCTTCCTCGACCTTCTGGTGGAACGTCATGACCGTACGCAGGTTGTACGCCGCGGCGTGCTCCAGGAGCGCGGCCTGTAGCAGCGCCAGGCGCCGGCCCCGCTGCGCGTCCTCGGACTCCCCGAGGACGGGGGAGGGGTCGCGGATTTCCAGGACGTCGATCTCGAACCCGGCGAGGATCCCCCGCTCGATCGCCTCCGAGAGGCCCAACTCTGCCAGCCACGCGCCGTAGGTTCCGTCCGGGCCGTCGGCCATGCTCGCGATCTCCGCCTCCTGGCCGCCGGCGCCCTTCTGCGGCCGGGCCGCGGCCAGGATGCGTGGGGTGGCGGTGAGGTAGAGCCGGAAGTCGGCCGGGATCCGTGCGTTGTCGTGGATCGCGGCCCAGGGGCGTCCGAGGTCGCCGGCGGTTCCGTGGGCTTCGTCGACGATGGCGAGGTCGAAGCCGGCCATCCGCTGCCCGTAGAGCCGCTCCCCGCCCGCGAGGGCGGCCTCCAGGGGCCCGCGGACCTTCCACTGGCCCTCGGGTGCGTCGATGTCGTCGCGGTCCACCAGGGAGGCGTATGTGGCGAACACGACGACCGGCCCGGAGGCGGCCCACAGGGCGAGCTGGATCGGGTTGGTGGTGGTGCGCACGTTCAGCGAGTTGAGGACCGGGTCGTTCTCCAGCGAGCACACCGCGATCATCGGGGCGCGGTGGCCGACCAGGCGCCAGGCTTGGGCGGTCTGGGCGAGGAGGTCCAGGGTGGGGACGGTGACGAGGATCCGGCCGTCCGGGAACGAGTCCAGCGCGCACGCGGCGGCCGTGATCGTCTTCCCCGAGCCGGTTGCTGAGACGATGGTGCCCCTGGCTCCCCGTGGGGGCACCGGCACTCTTGCGGGGAATCCCACCCATTTCCGGAACGCGGATTTCTGGTCGACCTGGTGTTCCTTGAGTGTGATCCGCAGCATTACTCGAGCTCTCTCTTTTCATCCGTGCGGTCGATTCGGCCGTTCTGGGACCTATGCGCGGAGCCCGTGGAGTCCCCAGGAGTCTAGGCCGGCGTAGATGGTGGCGGTTCTGCATTGGGGTGCGTGCATGACTTCGGCTTCGCCGCGGTAGACGGCGACGAGCGAGTCGGGTCCGAGCCACCAGGTGTCCGCGAGGCCGGCGACCTCGGGTACCGGTTCGAAGCCGGTGAGGTCGAGTTCGTCCACGGCGTCGCGTGTCACCGTCGTGATGGTGTGTGCGCAGCTGCGGGCGTGTTCGGCCAGGGCCAGCGCTTCCACCCACCCTTCGACCGTGGAGTGCAGTGGGACCCAGCCGTCGGCGTGGAGTCCGAACTCCCCGCCGGGTCCGATCATGAACGAGTAGGGAAGGGCCGTGCGCTGTGCCCCGGCCCCGAAGTGCCAGTCGGGATCCGGCCCCTCGGGTACGTCTCCGCTGAGCGTCCGGGGGCCGCCGTCGTAGTGCGGAGAAGGCGGAAGCCCCAGACCACCCCACGTCGCTTCGAAAGCAGCCACCCGGTCGATCTGCACGTCGGGGACACCGTGCTCTACCCAAAGGGGCCGGTATTGCTCGATATCGGTCCGGCCGGTCCAATATCCGTGACACCGAATGAAGGATCCAGCTCTACGAGTGAGTCCCTCAGGAACGCTCTCACTGATGGAAATCCACTCCCTTGCCAGTCACGTATTTCTGCCAATGGTACATAGGACCTCTACTTGATGCAGCAGCTACACTGAATCCTCACGCGAACAGGCATCCACGTCACCCAAGGAAGAAGATGACCGAGAACCCCGGGAAGCAGGACTTCGACAACCTCTGGACCCCGGCTCATCAAGCGGTCGAATCGAGTGACCACGCCACCCTGACGCGACTGCTTGACGACGGCGCCGACGTCAACGAAGTCTGCTGCGGACAAACCCTCCTGATGCATGCCATCGACCTCGAAGGCGACTCAGTCCTCCAGACAAGGCAACCGCTCGACAGCGCGCTCACCGCGATCCTCCTCGCATACGGAGCCGATGCCGACCTGACCTTGGAAAGCCGCACAGCCCGAGACCTAGCCCACACCTACAACCACGACATGGCCATCCGCCTCCTCAACCGCTTCACCACCCGGCCTCCCCGATAGCCAGCCCCGAAGGCAGAGTCGGAGAGGCCAACGCGGGGGAGCGGAGCGGACCCGCCCAACAGGCCGAAGGCCCGGACCCCGTGAAACGGGGTCACCCAGAGCCGCGCAGCGGCTCGTTCGGGATGAAGCGAAGCGGAATCCCGAACCCGTCCGAAGCGAAGCGCAGGACACCGGCCCGAGGGG
>NZ_JBEXKC010000032.1:0-81825 GCF_040609475.1 Streptomyces sp. NPDC004667
CCCGGCGGGCCGATCCGGCGCGCGCCGGGGCAGTGCGGGCCGGGGTGCTGCGCGCGGGGGCCGGGACCGGCAGGTCCGCATTGCCGAGGGCGGTTCCGGCGGCCTGTTGGGTGACGGCGGCGTCGCTGGCCGCCTGGTCGGCGATGGCGTTGAGGTGGTCACCGTCCGCGCGGTGGGCGGGAACGTAGCGGAATTCCACGTCCCGCTCGCCCAGCAGCCCGTCGATGCGTTCGACGAGCTCCCGGTTGGCCACCGGCTTTCCGGCCGCGGTCTTCCACCCGTTGCGCTTCCACGCGGGGAGCCACTGCGTCACCGCCTTCATGGCGTACTGGGAGTCCATCCGCACCTCGACGGCCGTTCCGGGCGTGAGCGCCTCCAACAGCCGCTGCAGCGCGGTGAGTTCACCGACGTTGTTGGTGGCCCGGCCCAGTGGGCCGGCCTCCCAGCGCTCCGGGCGCCCCTGGGCGTCCGCGACGACCCACGCCCATCCGGCCGGCCCGGGATTACCCTTCGCCGCCCCGTCGCAGGCGGCAATGATGCGATCAGACATGCCCTGATCATGCCCCACGCGCGCGGTGTCCCCGGCGGCGGTACGGGTGAGGGGGCGTACACGCGTTTCCTCACCCGACGTGTTTACCGGGCGCGAATTTGGTGACACGAAATAGTGACAAGTCATCAGAATGCGACGAAAGGCAGGAACATGTCCCTGTTCGCCGTTCTCATCATCGGTCTGGTCGTCGTGGTCATCGCCCTGATCGCCGCCGGCCCCGACATCCCGGCGAGGCGCAACCCCTCCGTCCGCCGCACCCGCACCCGCCTGACCACCGTCCCCGCGCCCCGTGGGGGCCGGCACCGCACGCAGTACTGAACCGTCCTCGCGAGGGCCGCGCCGTACCGCGCCGCGCGGCCGCTCGACCGTCACACTGGGTGCACGGGGCGGGCCGCAGCGAGTGAGGAGGAGGACGGGGACCGATGTCGCGGAGCCGCGCCGACGCGCACACCCTGCACCCCCGCCACGAGCGCCGCGGCGAGTCGAGGTGGCCCGCCGTGCTGGCCACGCTCATCGCGGCACTCCTCTACCTGGTCCTGCCGCGGCAACTGCTGCTGATCACCCCGCGGTACCTGGTGCCCGCCCTGGAGCTGCTGCTCCTGCTGCCGCTCATCGCCATCAACCCGCGACGGCTGACCCGTCAGACCGCCACCTTCCGCTTCCTGTCCCTGGCGCTGGTCCTGGTCATCGTCGCCAGCAATCTCGTGGCGCTGGGCATCCTCGTCCACGAGCTGCTCCACGCCCAGGTCGCCGACGGGCGCGCGCTGCTGGTCGCGGCGTTCCAGGTCTGGATCACCAACGTCGTCGCCTTCGGGCTCGCCTTCTGGGAGATGGACCGCGGGGGCCCGGTCAGCCGCACCCAACTCCCGCGCGAGGAGCTGCCACTGGCGGACTTCCGGTTCTCCCAGGACGAGAACGACGACGCCGTCGGCGAGGTCGCCGCCGGTGCGAGCGGGGCCTCCGACTGGGTCCCCACCCTGGTCGACTACCTCTACGTGTCCCTCACGAACTCCACGGCCTTCAGCCCGACCGACACCATGCCCCTGTCCCCGCGCGCGAAGTTCCTGATGGCCATCCAGTCCGTCGCGGCCCTGCTGACCTCCCTCCTCGTCATCGCCCGGGCCGTGAGCATCCTGCACTGACCGCGCGCGACCCGATGGGCGGGCCCCGCGTCCGCCCCGGGCGGCTACGGGAGGTCGGCGGGCGGCGGCCCGGTCTCCGCCTCGTACTGGTGCGGGGCGTCCCCCTGCCACTCGATCACCCGCGCGTCGCCGAGGACCAGCTCGTCCGGATCGGGCACCTCGATCCGTCGCAGGAACTCGATCACGTCGGAATCCGCGTGGGCGATCCCCAGGGCGGTCTCGTGGCCCTGGACCCTGATCGTCACCCGCCGGCCACCCGACGAGGCGATCCTGTGCACGACGATCGGCGCATGCTCCATGGCCCCAGCCTGCCCGAGACCCGCCGGCCGGGCATCCCGGGCGCCGCCGTGCGGGCCCGGGCCGCACCCCGGGTGGCGTAGGGGTTACGGCCCGGGGGCGCCCGCGTTCCGGTAGGTGCCCTTGTCGTGAACAGGCAAGAAAATCAACGCAGTTGGCGTTGACGGCCGCGGCTCTACGCGCGTCATCATGGCGCCATGAGAATCCCCCCGCGCCTCGTCGCCCTCGCCGGCGTCGCAGCCGCCGCCGCCACCCTCATCGCGGGACCCGTCGCCGCCGCGGCTCCCGTTTCCCCCGCCACCGCAGCCGCCACCGCCTCCTCCGTATCGGTGAAGGCGGTGGGCAGGATCTGTTACTCCGCGCTGCCCTCCCAGGCGCACGACACCCTCGACCTCATCGACCAGGGCGGACCGTTCCCGTACTCCCAGGACGGCGTCGTCTTCCAGAACCGCGAGGGCCTGCTGCCCGGTCACACCACGGGCTACTACCACGAGTACACCGTCATCACCCCCGGCTCGCCCACGCGCGGCGCCCGCCGGATCATCACCGGGCAGCAGTGGCAGGAGGACTACTACACCGCCGACCACTACGCCTCGTTCCGCAGGGTCGACTTCGCCTGCTGATCCCGGCTCCTCCCACAACCGGCCGCCGTACCGCCCCGCCCGGGGCGGTACGGCGGCCGTCGTCCGTGCGGCGCGGCCGCTACGACGGCTGGAGGACGGAGAGGATGTTGCCCGCGGGATCGGTGAACCAGGCGATGAGCGGGCCCCCCTGGCGGACGACCCCCTTCTCGTCCTGCTCGAAGCCGGGGTACCGCTCGAAGCGGATGCCGCGCCCGGCCAGCCGGTCGACGGCGGCGTCGATGTCCTCGACGGGGAAGTTGAGCACGGTGAAACCGGCCGGAGCGTGGTCGTCCTTCGGGTACACGAGGATCTCCGTGCCACCCGCGATGTGGAGGGTGAGCAGGCCGTGCTCCTCGGTCACCCGCAGGCCGAGGGTCTCGCCGTAGAATTCCTTCGCCCGCTGGATGTCGTCCACGGCGAATCCGCTGAATGCCCTCGTGTCGCTGAACACGCGCCGTCCTCCCGGTATGCGTCCCGACGGCCGACAGCAGGCGGCCGACTGCCAAGAGTGCCGACCCGGCCGCGCGCGTGCGGAGCCTCCGCACCGGCGCGCGCCACCGGTTCCCCCGAAAGCACCAGCCCGGTCCGTTGGGGCGGGAGCGCTCTCCGGGCCGCCGGACACCGGATACCCTGCAGGTCCCGACGCAGCCGCTCTGCTGCCGACCGCGACAGGAATGGAGCCCGCCGTGCCGGAGCAACCCACCGGACACCGACCCACTCTGGAAGCCGTCGCCGCGCGCGCCGGGGTTTCCCGGGCGACGGTCTCACGTGTGGTCAACGGCGGTGCGGGGGTGCGGCAGCCCGTCGCGGACAAGGTGCGCGAAGCCGTGGCCGAACTGGGCTACGTACCCAACCCGGCGGCCCGGACCCTCGTCACCCGGCGCACCGGGGCCGTGGCGGTCATCATCGCCGAGCCGGAGGTCCGCATCTTCTCCGACCCCTACTTCTCCCAGCAGGTCCGCGGCATCAGCAAGGAACTCACCGCCCACGACACCCAGTTGGTGCTGCTGCTGGTGGAAGGGCCGGATGACTACGAGCGGATCGCCCGTTACCTGGCCGGCGGCCACGTCGACGGGGCGCTCGCCTTCTCCCTGCACACCGACGACCCGCTCCCCGCGATCGCGGCCCGCATCGGGCTGCCCACCGTGTACGGCGGCCGACCCGCGTGGACCCCGGCCCCGGGCGGACCCGCCGGAGTGACGTACGTCGACGCCGACAACCGGGGCGGGGCGCGGCTGGCCGTACACCACCTCGTCGGCATCGGCCGCACCCGCATCGCGCACATCGCCGGCCCCGACGACATGACCTCGGCGACCGACCGCCTCGACGGCTACCGGGACGCCCTGCCGCCCGCCTGCCCGCCGATGGTGGCCGAAGGCGATTTCACGGTGGAGGGCGGGGCGCGGGCGATGGCGGACCTGCTGGAGCGGCATCCGCGACTCGACGCCGTCTTCGCCGCCAGTGACCAGATGGCGGTCGGTGCGCTGCGCGTCCTGCGGGAGCGGGGCCGGCGCGTACCGCAGGACGTCGCCCTGGTCGGCTTCGACGACATGCGGTCGGTGGCCGAGTGCGCCGATCCGCCGCTGACCACCGTCCACCAGGACATCGAGGGCATGGGTCGGATGATGGCCCGGCTGCTGCTGGGCGCTCTGGACCGCGACCGCGGGGGGATCATCACCCCGACCTCCCTGATCACTCCGACCGCGCTGGTGCGCCGCGACTCGGCCTGACCCGGCGCGCGAGGCGTCCCGTCCGGGCGCCCGTCCCGGGCACCCCGCCCGCCCCCGGGTTCCCCGTCCGCCCCCGGCGCCCCGTCCGGGCCGCCTCCCCGGACCCGCCTTCCGGCGGTCAACCACGCCTGCCCGCAGAGCCGTTACGCGTTCATGTCTTGACGGGAAGATCCGGGCGGGGCACTCTCCAGACGCAGTGTCTGAGAGCGCTCTCAATCGTGTACGCCGAACCCAGGGGAGATCAGCCATGCCCAGATCCCGAGCCGCCACCACCACCGGCATCCGTGCCGGCACCACCCCCGCCAGAACCCGGAGCGTCGCCCTGCGCCTCGGCGCGGTCGCCCTCGCCGGGGCCCTGCTGGCCGCCTGCGGATCCGGCGCGGACCCCGAGGGCGCCGCTGCGGGCGCCGGGGGCAGGGTCACCGTCACCGTCGACCTCTTCGGCTCGTTCGGCTACAAGGAGGCCGGGCTCTACGCGGAGTACGAGAAGCTGCACCCGGAAATCACGGTCAAGCAGACGGACACCGAGGACGAACAGGACTACTGGAAGTCCCTGCAGACCCGGCTCGCGGGCGGGGGAGGCCTCGCCGACGTACAGGGCGTCGAAGTCGGCCGGATCGCCGCGGTGACCCAGCAGCAGGCGGACAGGTTCGAGGACCTCACCGCCTACGGGGCCGGCGCGCTGCGGAACTCCTTCGCCGACGCCAAGTGGGCGGCGGCCACCACCAAGGACGGCAAGGTGCTGGGCCTGGGCACCGACGTGGGACCCGAGGCCATGTGCTACCGCCGCGACCTGTTCGAGAAGGCCGGACTGCCCACCGGACGCGAGGAGCTCGCCGCCCAGTGGTCCACCTGGGACGGGTACCTGGAGCTGGGCCGGCGCTACCGCGACCACGCCCCCGACAAGAGCGCCTGGCTGGACAGCGTCGGCAGCCTCTACGCCGTCATGACCGGACAGGCGAAGGAACGTTACTACGACGCCGCCGGCGCGCTGGTCTACGAGACCAACCCGGCCGTCAGGACGGCGTGGGACACCTCCGTGCGCGCCGCCCGGGACGGACTGAGCGCCAAGCTCGACCAGTGGTCCCCGCCGTGGAACCAGGCCTTCGCCGCCGGTTCCTTCGCCACCCTCCCGTGCCCCGCCTGGATGCTCGGCTACATCAAGGGCCAGGCGGGCGACGCCGGCGCGGGCAAGTGGGACGTCGCCGCGCTGCCGGGCGGCGCCGGGAACTGGGGCGGCTCCTACCTCGCGGTCCCGCGCGCCGCGAAGCACAAGAAGGAGGCCTACGCGCTCATCCAGTGGCTCACCGCCCCCGAACAGCAGGCCCGGCTCTTCGAGAAGCAGGGCTCCTTCCCCTCCTCCACCGGCGCGATCGCCAAGGTCGCCGACGTCAAGGACCCCTACTTCTCGCAGGCCCCCACCGGCCGCATCTTCGGCGACGCCGCCAAGGCCGCACCCGTCCAGGTGCTCGGAGCCGCAGACAAGACCATCGCCGACCAGATCACGAACGCGCTCAGCGAGGTCGAGCGCAAGGGCACCGCACCGGACAAGGCGTGGGAGACCGCGAAGAAGGGCGTACGCAACGCCACCGGCTGACCCCCGCCGACACCGCCCCCGCCGCCGACCGCCCCCGCTCCTGCTGCCGACACCGCCCCCGCCGCCGCTCCCGCCTCCAGCCGCGCGCGCCGCCGACACCGCTCCCGCCGTCGCCCCCGAAGGGCCCGCCGATGACCCACCCAGCACCCGCCACCGCCGCCGCAGGCACCGGCACCGGACCCCCGCCCCCCGTCCGACGGGCCCGGCGCTCCCTGGCCCCGTACGCCTACGTCGCCCCGTTCTTCACCCTCTTCGCCGCCTTCGGCCTCTTCCCGCTCCTCTACACCGCCTACGTCTCCCTCTACCGCGTCGAACTCCAGACGCCCGGAGCGATGCAGTGGAGGGGCCTGGGCAACTACGCGGCGCTCTTCTCCGACAGCTACTTCTGGACCGCGCTGCGCAACACCTTCACCATCGGGGTCCTCTCCACCGTCCCCCAGCTCGCCATGGCCCTCGGCCTCGCCCACCTGCTCAACCGCCGCCTGCGCGCCCGCACCTTCTTCCGCACCGCCGTCCTGCTCCCGTACGCCACCTCGGTCGCCGCCGCCACCCTCGTCTTCGCCCAGCTCTTCGGCCGCGACTTCGGTCTCGTCAACCAGCTCCTCGGCCTCACCGGCATCGGCCCGGTGGACTGGCAGACCGGCACCGTCGCCTCCCAGCTCGCCGTCTCCTCGATCGTGGTGTGGCGCTGGACCGGCTACAACGCCCTGATCTACCTGGCCGGCATGCAGAGCATCCCGGCCGAGCTCTACGAGGCCGCCGAACTGGACGGGGCCTCCGGCTGGCGGCAGTTCGTCCACGTCACCCTGCCCGGACTGCGCCCCACGATCGTCTTCACCGCCGTCGTCTCGACCATCGGCGCCACCCAGCTCTTCGGCGAACCGCTGCTCTTCGAAGGCTCCGTCTCGGGGGGCATCTCGCACCAGTACCAGACCCTCGGCCTCTACCTGTACGAACAGGGCTGGGGCTTCTTCCACCTGGGCCGCGCCGCCGCGATCGCCTGGGTGATGTTCCTGCTCATCCTGGTACTGGTCGGCGCCAACGCCCTCCTCGTCCGCAGCCGTTCCCGCAGGGAGGCCACCCGATGACCGCCGTCACGGCCCCACCCCCGCGCCGGGCGGCCGCCGGCCGGCCCGCCGCCCCCGTCCGCCGGCGCCGCCGCTCCGGCGGACCGCGCCGCGGCGGCCGGCTCGCGTACGCGGTGCTGACCGCCGCCGTGCTGGTCTCGGCGTTCCCGTTCTACTGGACGATCGTCGCGGCCAGCCGTTCCAACGCGGACCTCGCGAGGACCCCGCCCTCGCTGCTGCCCGGCCCGGACCTGATGGACAACCTCCGGCAGGTCCTGGAGGAGGCCGACATCGGCAAGGCCCTGCTCAACTCCCTGATCGTCTCCGGCTCGATCACCGTCGGCACCGTCCTGTGCTCCACCCTCGCCGGCTTCGCCTTCGCCAAACTGCGCTTCCGGGGGCGGGGGCTGCTGCTCACCCTCACCGTGTCCACCATGATGATCCCGCCGCAGCTCGCGGTGGTCCCGCTCTTCATGCTGATCGCCCGGCTCCACTGGGTCAACCAGCTCCAGGCCGTCGTCCTGCCCGGACTCGTATCGGCCTTCGGGGTGTTCTTCATGAGGCAGTTCCTCGTCCAGTCCCTGCCCGACGAACTGATCGAAGCGGCCCGCGTCGACGGAGCCTCCACGGCCCGCATCTTCCGGTCCGTGGTGCTGCCGATCGCCCGGCCCGGCATGGCCGTGCTCGGCCTGCTCACCTTCATGACGGCGTGGAACGACTTCTTCTGGCCCGTCGTCGCGCTCTCCTCGCAGGAACCGACCGTGCAGGTCGCGCTCCGCCAGCTGGGCGGCGGCTACGTCCACGACCAGTCCGTGATCATGGCCGGCACCCTGCTCGGCACCCTTCCCGTCCTGCTGGTCTTCGGCCTCCTCGGCCGTCAGATCGTCGGCGGCATCATGCAGGGCGCGGTCAAGGGCTGACGCCGCGCCCCTCGCACCCGTACCCGCCCGCCGTTCCGTTCCGTTCCGTTCGTTCACCCTGACACACCCCGGGAGTTCCCCTCCGATGACCGCCGTCGACGCACGACCCGACACCACGCCGCTCCTGCGATTCCCCCGGGGATTCCGCTGGGGGACGGCCACCGCCGCCTACCAGATCGAGGGCGCGGCCACCGAGGACGGCCGCACCCCGTCCATCTGGGACACCTTCAGCCACACCCCCGGCAAGGTCCGCAACGGCGACACCGGAGACATCGCCGCCGACCACTACCACCGCATGCGCGAGGACGTCACCCTCATGAAGCGCCTCGGGGTGAGCGACTACCGCTTCTCCGTCTCCTGGCCCCGGGTCCAGCCGACCGGCCGCGGCCCGGGCTCCCCGCAGGGCCTGGACTTCTACCGCCGTCTCACCGACACGCTCCTGGACGCCGGGATCCGCCCGGTCGCCACGCTCTACCACTGGGACCTGCCCCAGGAACTGGAGGACGCGGGCGGCTGGCCCCGACGGGAGACGGCCGACCGCTTCGCCGAGTACGCCTCCCTCACCGCCGGGGCCCTCGGCGACCGGGTGGCGACCTGGACGACCCTCAACGAGCCCTGGTGCAGCGCCTTCCTGGGCTACGCCTCGGGGGAACACGCCCCGGGCCGCACCGACCCGGCCGCCGCCCTGCGCGCCGCCCACCACCTCAACCTCGCCCACGGGCGTGCCGTCCAGGCGCTGCGCGCCTGCGCGGCGCCCTCGGCCGAGGTCTCCCTGACCCTCAACCTGCACGCCGTGCGCCCGCTGACGGACTCCGCGGCCGACCGCGACGCCGCCCGCAGGATCGACGCCCTCGGCAACCGGATCTTCCTCGACCCCGTCTTCCACGCACGGCTCCCGCAGGACCTGGTCCGCGACACGGCACCGCTCACCGACTGGTCCTTCGTGCGCGACGGCGACCTGCGGACCGCCTCCGCGCCGGTCGACTCCCTCGGCGTCAACTACTACGCCCCGACCGTCGTCGCGGCGGGCGACTGCCCGGCGCCCTCGCCCTGGCCCGCGGCCGAAGGGCACGTGCGCTTCCCGCGCCTCCCCGGCCCCCGGACCGCCATGGACTGGCCGATCGACGCGGAGGGGCTCTACGGGCTGCTCACCGCGCTCGCCGAGGAGCTGCCCGGCGTACCGCTGCTGGTCACCGAGAACGGGGCGGCGTACGACGACTACGCGGACCCGGCCGGCCGGGTCCGCGACCCGGAACGGATCGCCTACCTCCGGGCCCACCTGGCCGCCGTACACCGGGCGATCGGGCGGGGGGCCGACGTACGCGGGTACTTCCTGTGGTCGCTGCTGGACAACTTCGAGTGGGCGCACGGCTACGGCAAGCGGTTCGGCATGGTCCACGTCGACTTCGCGTCCCAGCGGCGGACACCGAAGGACAGCGCCCGCTGGTACGCCGACGTCATCGCGCGCGGCGGCGTCGTTCAGTAGGTGAAGGCTCCGGACCGCGCCCGGGTTTTACGTGTTCACCTCTTGCCCGCCTGTGGGGCGGAGGAGCACAGTAGCGGCGCACCCGTTCCATGAGAGCGCTCTCATCCCCCCACCGGCCAACCCCCAGAAAGGGTTCCCATGAGAGTCGGACCCCCACAACGAGGACTCCTGAGGCGAGCGGCCCTCGCCGTCGCCGCACTGCTCCTGCCGGCCGCCGCCGTGATCGTCGCCATCCCCGCGGACGCCTCCGTACCCGCCGACCCGGCCGGATGGACCTCGGTCTTCCGTGACGACTTCAACGGTCCGGCGGGATCCGGGATCAACGGCGCCGACTGGCAGTACACGACCGGGACGAGCTACCCGGGCGGCCCGGCCGGCTTCGGCACGGGCGAGATCGAGACGATGACCGCCGACCCGTCCAACGTCTCCCTCGACGGCGCGGGCAACCTGCGGATCACCCCGCGGCGCGACGGCGCCGGCAACTGGTCCTCGGGCCGCGTCGAGACCAGGCGCTCCGACTTCCGCCCGCCCGCCGGCGGCAGGCTGCGCGTCGAGGCCCGCGTCCGGATGCCGGACGTCACCGGCGCGGCGGCCAAGGGCTACTGGCCCGCCTTCTGGATGCTGGGAGCCCCCTACCGGGGCAACTGGTGGAACTGGCCCGGCATCGGCGAGATCGACATCATGGAGAACGTCCAGGGCATCAACAACGAGTGGGCCACGATGCACTGTGGCACCAGCCCCGGCGGACCGTGCAATGAGACCACCGGCATCGGCGGGCAGCGGGTCTGCTCACCGACCACCTGCCAGGGCGGCTTCCACACCTACGCCGCCGAATGGGACCGCGGCACCAGCCCCGAAGAGGTCCGCTTCTCCCTCGACGGCGTCACCTTCCACACCGTCCGCGCGGACCGGATGGACACCGCCACCTGGAATGCGGCGACCGGCCACGGCTTCTTCCTCATCCTGAACGTCGCCATGGGCGGGGCGTTCCCCGGGGCCTTCGGCGGCGGCCCGGACGCCGGCACCGAGCCCGGTCACCCCATGACGGTGGACTACGTGGCGGTCTGGCAGAGCGGCACGGGCACCACCACCCCGCCCACCACCCCGCCCACGACCCCCACCCCGCCGACCGGAGGCCGTGACGCCTACGCGGCGATCCAGGCGGAGTCCTACGACGGCCAGGCGGGCCTGGCGACCGAGACCACCACCGACACCGGCGGCGGCCAGGACGTCGGCTCGGCCGCCCATGGCGACTGGGCCCGCTACCGGGGGGTCGACTTCGGCACCTCGGCCGCGACCCAGTTCCGGGCCCGCGTCGCGAGCGGGGCGGCGGGCGGGGTCAGCGGACTGGTCGAGGTACGCCTGGACAGCCGCACGAACCCCCCGATCGGCAGCTTCGCCGTCGCCGACACCGGTGGCTGGCAGAGCTGGCGGACCGTCCCGGCGAACATCTCGGGAGTCACCGGCACCCACGACGTCTACCTGACCTTCACCAGCGGCCAGCCGGCCGACTTCGTGAACGTCAACTGGTTCGAGTTCGGCCACTGAGCACGGGCCCGGCCGGTCCGTCCGGCCCGGCCGACCGGGCCGGACGGTTCCCGTGCGCGCCGGGCACCCGGCGTGATAGTCCTCCTGCCATGGGAGATCTGGTGACGGCGCGGCTCGTGCTCCATCCGATGACCGGCGACGAGGCCGGGCGGCTGGCGGCGGGCGAGCCGCCCCGCGGCGCCCGATGGGCGACCGGATACCCCGCCGACGGCGATGTCGTCGCCGCCGAGCGCTTCCTGCGGACCCTCGCGGACACCGGGGACCCCGGGCCCTTCGGCACCTATGAGATCCGCCGCCGCGAGGACGGCGCCGCGATCGGCGGCGCGGGCTTCCACGGCCCCGCGGACGAGCACGGCCGCGTCACGATCGGCTACGGTCTCGTCCCCTCGGCGCGGGGCCGGGGGTACGCCTCCGAAGCCCTCCGCGCGCTGCTCGTGTGCGCGCGGGCCCACGGCGTGACGTGCGTACGGGGCGACGCCGATCACGAGAACACCGCCTCCCACCGCGTCATGACGGCTGCCGGCATGTGGCCCGTGGGAGAGGACGAACGCGTCACGTACTTCGAGATCGCCTGGACCGGCACGACCACGACGGTCCGGACGCCCGGCTAGCCGCCCCGCACCTCGGTGTTCTGGCAGGCGTTCAGCAGCCAGGTCCCGTCCTCCTGCTTGGTCATGACGTACAGCGGGGCGCCCTCCGTGTCGCCCTCGGCCGAACGGTAGACCTGCCGGACCTTGACGGCCGCGACGTCGGGCCGCAGGAACTGCGTGTGCACCGCCTCGTAGGTGACCTCGCCGTCCCAGTTCGCCCGGGGCAGGACGGCGCGGGTGAACTCGGCTATCGCGTCGAAGCCGATGAGGACCTTGCCGTGCGCGGTGGTCCAGAGGGCGTCGGGGTGGAAGAGCGCGAGGAACCCCTCGGCGTCCTTGGCGCGCTGGGTGCGCTCGACGGTGGCGACGACCTGTTCGATGGCCTTGATGTCTACGGCTTCGGTGTCCATGCGGATCAGTCTGAGACCTCAACTCGGATTGAGGTCAAGTGCGGTGGCCGTCGAGCCCGCCCGGACGCCGCCTAGGAAACCGCGTACCACTGGCTGGCCCAGCCGGTGTTGATGGTGCTCGTCGCCTGCTCACCGAGGTTCAGGGTGGCCGGCAGCGAGGTCTGGCCGGTCAGGACGGTGCTGTAGCGGAGCCTGGGCGGCGTCAGGCCGGCGTTGACCGAGATTCCGGCGCCCGTGGACTTCAGGGTGAGGGCGTTGGTGGCCCAGTTGCCGTTGAGCAGGAGGGCGATGAAGTAGGTCCCCGGGGCGGCGGTGAACGGCTTGGCCAGGGGCAGCGGTTTGGCGATCGCCTCCGTCATCAGCTGCGGGGAGATGTCCGCGGTGGCCGAGAGCAGGGCGCCCTTGTCGTCGTAGACGCCCAGGTAGCAGTTGGAGAGCTGTGCGCCCGGGTCGATGCCGGCCAGGCCCAGCCAGATGTTCGACCACGTGATCTGTTCGCGCAGCACGATCCGTACCAGGGTGACGCGCCCGCCGACCCCCGCGGCCGACTGGGCGGTGACGTGCCCGGCGTCATTGGGGTCACCGGTCCAGGCGAGGAGGTTCTGGTCCTGTGGCCGGGGCCCCTCGTACCCGCCCGCACCGCCTTGCGCGGGTGCGGGGGCCGACGCGGCGGAACCGGCCTTCCCGTGCGGCTCCTCGCCCGACGAGCTGCAGCCCGCCAGGACGAGCAGCGCGGTGAGCGCGGCGGCCAGACGGGTCGTGGCGGTGGTGGTGCGCGTGCGCATGGCTGGGTCCCCCGTGAGGTGCGGTTGTGCCGACGCGCCATGGTCACACGGGCCGTTCACCGGCCCGCCACCCACCCGGCCCACGCACCCGCAGCCCGGCCACGCGCCCGCCGCGGGTGACGCCCGGGCGGGCGCCCACCGCGGCGGACCGGGACGGACCGTCAGCCGTCGATGCGGTGCTGGGTCCAGAAGGAGGTCAGGTCCGTGGCCGTGGCCGCCTGGGCGGCCGCCTTGAACTCGGCCGTGGTCGAGACCCCGTACCAGTGCGAAGTGGCGTAGTCCTTGAGGACCTTGGCCATCGCGGTGTCACCGAGGACGCGCCGCAGATCGTGCAGGGCGCACTTGCCGTAGCCGTAGACGACGGTGGAGTACCGGGAGGAGTGGGCGTCCCAGTAACCCATGTTGTTGGTGATCTTCTCGGCCGAAGAAGCCCAGGAGACGCTGTTCCAGCAGCCGGTTCCGGTCTTGTTCTGCGCCAGGTCGGTGGCGTAGTCGGTGAAGGCCTCGTCCAGCCAGGGGCTGGTGTACTCGTCATCGCCGACGATGCCGTACCACCACTGGTGCGCGATCTCGTGGGTGAGTGCCGTGGTGCTGACCAGGTCCAGGACGAACCCGGGGTACTCCATCCCGCCGAACCAGTAGTTGTTGTCGATCACCGCGTCCAGCTCGCCGTACGGATACGCCCCGAAGCGGGCCGAGTGGGCGTCCACCGCGGACGTGGCGGTGCTGAGCATCGACTGCGCGTCGGACGAACTGATGCCCGAGACGGAGTAGATGTTGACCGGGGTGCCGCCGGCCGAGGTGCCGGAGATCTTGCTGAACGGACCGGCCGCCCAGGCGAAGTCGCGGACCTTGGTGGCGGTGGCGGTGGTGATCGTGCGCCCGCTGGTCCCGGGGGTGTCGACGGAGGCGCCGGTGGCCGGTACGAGCAGGGTACTCGGGTGGTCCAGGGTGACCTTGAAGTCGGAGGCCAGGGAGTAGAAGGACTCCCCGTTGTTGGTGTACGGGTCCAGGTGCCAGCCCGCCCCGTCCCTGACCGCGAGCACGGGCAGGGCGTTGCCGAGCATGCTGAAGGCACCGTCGTAGCCGAAGCGGTCGGCGCCGCTGGGCACGGTGATGCCGAGGTCGAAGCCGATCGTGGCGCTCTGCCCCTGGGTCAGCGGGGCGGGCAGGTCGATCTTGAGGGCCGTGCAGCCGACGCTGAGCGCGCCCGCGGTGCCCCCGGTGACGTTGGTGACCGTGATCGGCATGGCGGAGCAGGTGCCGTGGTAGTTGTCCCACAGCCGCAGGTACACCTCGCTGAGCGCGGTGGCCGAGGAGTTGGTGAAGGTGGCGCTCTCGTGCCCGGTCCAGCCGGTTCCCGCGGTGTTGCTGCTGAGGCTGACGGTGTACGAGGGGGCGGACGGGGTACGGGTGGAGTCCCCGGGCGGGGTGGTGCCGCCGGAGGTGTCGAGGGCCACGTCGTCGACCACGAAGCTCGTCCGGAGGCTGGAGTCCTCGGTCCCGGTGAAGGCGACGCTCACCGTCTGGCCGGCGAAGGCCGAGACGTCGAAGGACTTCTGTACGTAGCCGGTGTTCCTGTCCAGGTTCGAGTAGGTCGCGAGCGTCGTGCTGCCGATCTTCGCAGTCAGCTTGTCGTACTTCGTGGACGTGGTGGTCTCGGCGGTGTCGATGTGCAGCCAGAAGGTGAGGGTGGCGCTGCTGCATCCGGAGGGGATCGTGACGCTCTGGGACAGCGTGTCGGTGTGCGTGCTGCCGACGCCGTTCAGCCAGGCGAAGGAGGACCCGCCGTGGGCGTTCTGGCCGGCTCGGTTGGTGATGAGGCCGGCCTGCGACTGGCTCCAGGGCGAAGTGCCGCTCTCGAAACCGCCGTTGGTGACGACCTGGGCCGGGGTGCAGGCGGCGGCCCGCGGGGCGGGGGCCGGTGCGGCGGTCGCGGGGGTGGCGGTGACCGAGGCGGCGGCCAGCGCGGCGACGGCCAGCACGGTCGTCGCGAGGGCCTTGTGGGGGGTGGATCTCACACGGAACTCCTTTGAGGCGGCCGGGATCCCGGCCTGCTCGGTGACCGCCCGGACGGCGAGGGTGCGCCGGAGGGCGGCCGGGGGCTGTGCGCGTCGCTCGCGCGAGCGCGGTGGTGAGATGGGTGCGGTGGCGCCCGGGTCGGGGCGACAACTGCCGGAAGCCTTACAGATTTGACGCGGGCATGCCATCAGGGGTGGGTAAAGTGTTGTCGAGCCCCGCCTTTGCCGACCCTCGTGTCGGTGGCTCGGTGGCTCGGTGGCTCGGTGGCTCGGTGGTGCCGCGGATGACTGCCCAGCCGCGGGGCACCGAACACCCACCCCTTCGCGCCCGGAGCCGCCCCGCGAGCCCACGCGCCCCGGCTCGCGTACGCGGGGGCGGGTCGGTGCGCCGGTGACCCCGAGCAGTCGGCCGCGCGTGCCACCGGGTCGGATTCCCCCGTCCTGCCTATGGTGAGAGGAGTGCAAGGCCGAACGGTCGCACGCGGGCAGGTGGAGTGTGTGGGCGCTACCGGTATCGACTTCGAAGCGGTCTTCCGGGCCCTGCCGGGCGCGGTCGCCCTGCTGACCAGGGACCTCGTGTTCGCCGACGCCAACGAGGCCTACCTGCGGCTGTCGGGCCGCGCGCGGGAGGAGATCCTGGGCCGCTACGTCTTCGACGTCTTCCCCGACAACCCCGACGACCCGGCCGCCACCGGCATGCGCAACCTGCTCGCGTCCCTGCGCAGGGTCGCCACCACCGGGGAAGCCGACAGCATGGCCCTGCAGCGCTACGACGTGGAGGACCCCGACCAGCCGGGGACCTGGGAGGAGCGCTACTGGAGCCCGGTGAACGTACCGGTGTTCGGCCCGGACGCCTCCGTGCTGCTCGTGCTCCACCGGGTCGAGGAGGTCACGGAACTCATCCGCGCCCGCGGCACCCGCGGCGGCGGAGACCGGGCCAGGGTCCTGGAAGCGGAGCTCTACACCCGGGCCCGGGAGCTCCAGGAGCTCAACCAGCGCCTGCGCGAGGCCCACGCGCGCGAACGCGAGGTCGCACTCCACCTCCAGCGGGCGATGCTGCCCGAGTCCGACCCGCTGGGTCACCACAGCGCCGCTGTGCGCTACCGGCCCGCCACCGGATCCCTCAACGTGTGCGGCGACTGGTACGACCTGTTCGACCTGCCCGGCCGTCGGTACACCGCGGTCGCCGTCGGGGACGTCGTCGGCCACGGACTGCCCGCCGCCGGTGTCATGGGCCAGCTCCGCAGCGCCCTGTCCGCCGCCTCCCGGGTCGCGGAGGGCCCCGCCCAGGCCCTGGAGGTCCTGGGCCTCTACGCCCGCTTCGTCAAGGGCGCCGAGTCCGCCACCGCCGTGTCGGTCTTCATCGACTGGTCCGGCCACACCCTCACCTACAGCAGCGCCGGTCACCTCCCACCGGTGCTCTGCCACCCCGACGGCACCGTGACCTTCCTCGACCGGGCGACCGACCCCCCACTGGGCGCCCGCCCCGAACACGTGAGCCGCCCCCAGAGCCGGACCGGCTTCACCGAGGGCTCCACCCTCGTCCTCTACACCGACGGACTCGTCGAGCGGCGCCACGAGGACATCGACATCGGCCTGCGCCGGCTCGCCGACTCCGTCATCCGCCACCGGAGCGCCGACCCCGAAAGACTGGCCGACGCCCTCCTGATCGACCTGGTCCCGCCCGCCGGCATCACCGACGACACCGCCCTGGTCGTCCTCCGCCTGTGACCGTGCGGCGGCCGGCGGTCCCGGGCGGACGGGCGGCGGGAGACGGCCGCCCGGCCGGAGACGACCGCGGCCTCAGGCCGCAGGCTGCTCGACGACGCTGGTGCCGCTCCCCTCCTGGGACTCCCACGTCCAGGTCTCCTCCAGGCGCAGCCGTCCGTCGGCGAGGGCCCTCACGAGCGAGACGCAGTGCCCGGACGCGGTCGTGCCGTCGAGCCGGAGCTGGACGTAGCGGAAATCGACGGTGTCACCGGACCGGGTACCGACCAGGTGCCCCCTGACGACATCCCCGCCCCGGTACTCGGCCCAGACGTGGCCGTCCCGCTCGTGGTACTCGAAACGGGTCTGCAGGCCGACCTGGCCGGGCGCCTGATCGGCCACCGGGACGAAGACGAGACCGTCGAGCGAGCGCGCCATGGGTGGCTCCTGGGGGCAGAGGTCGAAGCGGGCCGGGTCAGGACCGCGGCTCGCCGCACCGCGGAGCGCGGACACGGCGGCGATCGCCCGTACGAGACGATCCCCCGCGACTCTACCCCGCCCGTCGGCGTCCCCGTCCGAAGGGGGCGCCCCGCAGCAACAGCGCTTGCCTCCCCGGTGATTGGCCGGGCATCGCGCGGCACGCACCACCGCTAGGGACCAACACCCGGAGCGCCCCCGGAGCGCGGGCAGGCGCGGCAGACCCGGCCGCTGCGGCGCACCGCGGACGGCCGACGGCGGCTGATGTGGCCCGCGGCGCAGCGGATGAGGTGGGGCGAGTGGACGCCGAGCCAGAGGGATTCGAGGAGCACCGCGCCGACGGCCGCCAGACGCTCCACGAAGGCCGCCGAGGCGGCGGCCGGGTCCTTGCGCGCGCAGGTCCGGCACAGGCCCTGTCCCTGCTGGACGTTCGACGGGCGCGGGGCGCACAGATGGCCGGCCGCGCAGCGGACCCGGTGCGGGGTGGCGTTGCCGAGCCAGACGGGTTCGAGGAGCTGCGCGCCGACGTCGTCGAGGCGCGTGTGGAACGCCGCCTCCGCGCGTAACGAATGAGCGGGACGACGAGGCTGAGGCTGGTACACGGGCTCCCCCGGGATGGTGCACGACCGGCGAGTGGATACGGACACCGCCCATTTCACCTGAATCCGCACACCGGACGCCACCGCCGCCCGTCGGCACCGGCATCTCCCGCCGACCCGGTACCGCGCCGAACGGGAGAATCGGTCGACCGATGCCCCCTGCCGAGGAGTTGGACGTGACCGGATCCCAGGAGTTCTTCGCCGCCTACGACGCACTGCTCGCCCGCTGGCCCGAGGGCACCACCGAGATCGATGTCCCCACCCCGTACGGCACCACCCGGGTCCACGCCCACGGGCCCGCCGAGGCCACCCCGCTCCTCCTGCTGCACGGCGGCGGCGCCACCGGTGCGGTCTGGTTCGCCAACGCCCGTGCCCTCGGGGCGCGTCATCGGGTACTCGCCGTCGACATCCTCGGAGACGCCGGCCGCAGCACGCGCCGGGGGCGCCCGCTGCGCACCACCGCCGACCTCATGGGCTGGCTGGACGCACTGCTGGACGGCCTCGGCGCATCCCGCGCGCACCTGCTGGGCCATTCCTACGGCGCCTGGATCGCCCTGACGTACGCCCTGCACGCCGCGCGGCGCGTCGACCGGCTGGTGCTGCTCGACCCGACCCAGTGCTTCGCCGGCTACCGCCCGGCCTTCCTGCTGCGGTCCCTGCCGGTACTGGTGCGCCCGACGGCGGCCCGCGCCCTCGCCTTCCTGGACCGCGAGACGGCGGGCACGGACACCGATCCGCAGTGGAAGCGGCTCTACGCGCTGGCGGCATCGGGGTTCCCGGACCGCAAGCTGGTCGTCGGCCGCCGCCCGGACCCCGCCGCGCCGGCCGTCCCGGTCCTGGTCCTCCTCGCGGGCCGCAGCGGCGCCCACGACGCGGCGAAGGTCGCGGCCCGCGCCCGCAGGGCCGTACCGCACGCCCGCGTCGAAACCCTCGCCCACCTGACGCACTTCGCGCTGCCCACCGCGGCGCCCGCGGAGATCGACCGCCGGGTCGCCGAATTCCTCGCCGCCGGTGAGGAGGCCGTCGCCGCACCGGAGGAGGCCTGAACGAAGATCCTCCAGGGCGTTCCGGCAGAGCCGTCGAGGTTCCCTGCGGGTGCGCGGTTCGCCCGAGTGGGGGAAGCTGGGCATGGCCTCAGGGCCGACAGCAGTCCGGACGGGCGAGGGAGGCTCCGTGGACGCTTCAGGAGACGAACGGCTCATCCGCACGCCCCGGAGCGGCCTGCGGACGGCCACCGTGCTGTGCGCGGCCGCCGCCCTGGCCGTGGCGGCCGTTCCGGCGGCCGCGCGACCCGCGGCCCCACCGGAGCAGGACCCCGTGGTGCTCGTCGACTGCTTCCAGCAGGCCCAGGTGCGCCCCGACGACTACGTGCTGGCCTGCGGCGACGGCAACAACCGCCTCGTCCGGCTGCACTGGGACAGCTGGGGTCGGCGGACCGCGACGGCCACCGGAATCGACATGGCGAACGACTGCCGGCCCGACTGTGCGACCGGCCGGTTCCGTTCCTATCCGGTGAAGGTAACCCTGAGTGACCCGGACCAGTGGCCGGCCGCTCCCGATCTGCGGCGCTTCACGAAGATCAGGCTCGTCTACCCCTACGCCTCGCCGACTCCGATCCCGAAGGACGTGACGTACAAGCTCGACTACTGAGGCCCTCCTGGACGCGGACCGCGGCGGCCCCCGCCCACCACGGAGCCCCGGGACACCATCCCGGGGCTCCGTGCACTTCGCTGACCTCCCCGTTCAACGAGCGTCCGGGGGCGGGGTCACGCCCGGATCCGGACGAGCGGTCCGAGGCCCGGCCGCGTGGCCGGCGGGGCCGGGATCCGCTTACGGTGGCATGGTGGGCCTTCCCCACCGGCGCGGCCCACCACCCGCCGGGGACCGGTCCACGCGCCGCGGCTCCGGGCCCGCCCCGGGCCCCAGCCGCCACGGCGCTCCCGTCCCGGAGAAGGGAAGGGCGCCACCATGTCCGCTGCCACCGAGCCGGTCCCGTGCCGGCCCCCGGCCGCCGCCCGCACCCGCCGGCCGCGCCGTACGCCGGTACGGGTCGCCGTGATCGGGATGGTCGCCGCGCTGTGCGCGACCGCGACGAGCGGCGGCGCCCGGGCCATCGTCAACGGGCACGACGCCGCCGGGCCCTACCCGTTCATGGTGTCCATCCCGATGACCTACGTCTACGGCTCCGAACGGATCGAGGGGGTGTGCGGCGGATCGCTGATCGCCCGCGACTGGGTGGTCACCGCCGCCCACTGCGCCGAGGAGACGGCGACCTCCCACCCGGCGGGCACCGTCAGGGTCGGCAGCGAGCGCCGGCACTCGGGCGGCACGGTCCGCACCATCGTCGAGAAGGTCGTCCACCCCGGCTACGACGGGCGGGAGGGCCGCTCGCACGACGACATCGCCCTGCTCCGGCTGGACCGTCCGGTCCCGCAGCAGCCGATCGAGATCGCCGCACGGGCGCCCCGGGTGGGCGCCGACACGCGCATCCTCGGCTTCGGAGCCCTGGCCGACGTACAGACCGCCGAGGACTGGGTGTTGTCCGAGCGGCTGCAGGAGCTGGACACGCGAAGCGCCGCCCCCACCGTCTGCCTCGGACTGAAGGCCGCCGACGAGCTGTGCACGACCAGCCGGGAGCCCGGCGCCATGGCCTGCTACGGAGACTCCGGCGGTCCGCAGATCCAGCGGACCGGCGGCCGTTGGAGGCTCGTCGGCGCCACCTCCGGCGACGGCGACCACGCCGTGGACCCCAAGTGCGGCGACGGTCCCGGAATATGGACCTCGGTCCCCGCCTACCGGGCCTGGCTCGACGCGACGATGCACGGCGGACCGGCGGTGCGGAAGGGAACCGGCGGGCCGCCCGGTGCGTTCTGAAGGGCGTACGGGGACCGCAAGAGCCGTAGGGGAGCGCATCGTGGGGACCACAGGAGCCCGTCCGACCCGTCGTGCCGTGCTGACCGCCACAGCGGGAGCGGTGGTGGCGGGGATCCCCCTGGGCGGGTCCGCGGCCTCCCCGGCCTCCTCGGCGCCGCCGGCGAAGGGGGACGTCCTGCGGGAGCTGCGCGCCCTCGAACGGGAACACTCCGCCCGCCTGGGGGTGTACGCCCGGGACACGGCCACCGGCCGGACCGTGCTCCACCGGGCGGAGGAGCGTTTTCCGATGTGCTCGGCCTTCAAGACCCTCGCCGTCGCCGCGGTCCTGCGCGACCTCGACCGCGACGGGGAGTTCCTGGCGAAGCGCCTCTTCTACACCGATCGGGAAGTGAAGGATTCCGGATTCGGTCCCGTCACCGGCCTGCCCGAGAACCTGGCGGCCGGCATGACCGTCGAGCGGCTGTGCGCCGCGGCGGTCTGCCAGAGCGACAACGCCGCGGCGAACCTGCTGCTGCGGGAGCTGGGAGGCCCGGAGGCGGTCACCCGTTTCTGCCGGTCGGTGGGGGACCGCACCACCCGGCTGGACCGCTGGGAGCCCGAACTGAACTCCGCCGAGCCCGGCCGGACGACCGACACCACCACCGCGGGCGCCATCGGGCGGACCTACGAAGCGCTGGTCCTCGGCGACGCGCTCGCCGCGCGGGACCGCGAGCGGCTCACCGGATGGCTCCTGGCGAACACCACGAGCACCGAGCGCTTCCGCAGGGGCCTGCCCGCCGACTGGACCCTGGGCGACAAGACCGGCGGAGGCTCGTACGGCACGAACAACGACGTCGGCGTCGCCTGGCCCCCGCACCGCCCGCCCGTGGTGATGGCCGTTCTGACGACCCACGACCGCCCGGACGCGGTGGCCGACAACCCGCTCGTGGCCAAGGCCGCGGCGCTCCTGGCGGCGGCGCTCGGCTGACGGCCACCCGCTTCGGCGGGCCACCCGCCCCGGCTCCCTCGGGCCCCCGGCTCGCTCAGGCCCGAAGGCTCGCCAGCCGGGTCCGGAAGGCCTCCGTGTCGGACAGGAACCACAGCTGGGTGCCGCGGTTGCTCTCCCGGACGAAGTCCCGCAGGGAGTCGCTGGCGTCGATGTGGTGCGCGATGTCACCGATGACCGCCAGCCCCATCCGGTAGTTGGCGAACTTCTGGACGACGGCGCCCGCGAGACGGGTGCGCAGCCGGAAGAAGTCCTCCGACAGGCACTCGGCCGGGAGCACGACCCACTCCGCGCCCCGGAACATCCCCTCGCCGACCAGGTCGGTCGCATCGCGCTCGTCGTGGACGGGAGTCCCGTCGCCCGAGCGGACGAGGACGCAGGTGCCGGCGAGTTCCTCGATCGTGTCAGCCATGGGAGGCGTCCCTTTCGTCGTGGGGCGGTCCGGCGGACGCCGGATCATTCCAGGTCCTCGATCACCGAGTCGATGAGCCGCAGGAGTTCGGCCGTGGTGTCCAGGCCGCCCAAGACGATGATCTTGAGGGTGGCGCGTTCCCTGTCGTGGACGCTCTCCACGCGCAGCCGGTCTTCGCTCCGGCGGCCCGCGACGGCGGCCATCAGCAGATTGGTCAGCCGGTCGACGGAGCCGGGGGCGATCGCGTCGATCTGTACGATGCCCGACACCTCGGTGTGCCGCGCCGGGCGCGCGGGCGAGGGGGCGGGAAGGCCGGTGAAGGCCTCCAGGTCCTCGTGGGTGACCCGGTACTGCCGCCCGACGAGGGCGGCCTTCAGCCGGCCGTCCCGGACGTACCCCCGGACGGTCCGCACGTGCAGCCCCAGCAGGTCCGCCACCTGTTCCAGCGAGTAGTAGAGCTGCTGCCGCGCCACGCCGTCCACCCAGTCGCCCTCCGCTGCCTGCCCCCGCACCCCTGCACGGGAGGACCCTTAACTTCCCTCAAGGTACATGACTGAGGGAAGTCTGAGTAACTATGGGGGAGGGGCGAGTGTCGTCACGCAGTCCTGCCAGGCCGGCGGACTCAGCAGCGGTCGCAGTCGGGTGAACATGGACAGGAGGTCGGCTCCCCGCCTCGCGCGGAAGTCGCCGTCGACGCGCGCGATGTCCACCTCGTTGGCGGCGGTCAGTTCCACGAAGTCCCTGCGGCGGCGCGGGGTGGGGACGAACCGGGCGCCGGTGAACCGGTCGCGGAAGGGCGAGCCGGCGTCGGCCAGCGTGGGATAGGACGCGTCGCGGTCACAGCTCGCGTAGAAGTAGACGATCGATTCGGCTTCGGCGCCGATCACCTCCGCCAGCCGGGAGCGCTGTCCGAGCGGCAGGGGTGCGGTGGCGAAGCCGTCGGTTCCGTAGAAGGCGTGGCACAGTCCGGCAAGCTGGAGGGCGGGGCGGGCGTCCCAGCGTTCGAGCTGCTCCCGCACGCGTCGCAGGTGTGCGCCGAGGGTGCCGCCCGGATGGTCGGCGGTGGAGGCGCCGAGTTCCTCCAGGAGGCGTAAGGCGGCGGATACGCGGTCGGCCGATCGTGGCATCTGGATCGTTCCTTCCCGAGTCGGGTGAGGTCGGGTCGACACCCGGCAGCGTCCTGAGCGGTGGTCCGGACCGGTGCTCAGGCCCCTGCCGGGTTGCCGCCCTGGGCCCGGGAAAGATCATGGCAAGGGCCAATATCCAAGTCAATCCTAGGGTTTGGTTCCAGTCACCCAAGGGATAGCTTGGGGATGTGACCCTTGACGATCTTCGATTCTTCTCCGCGGTGTGCAAGGCGGGTTCGCTCAGCGCCGTGGCCCGCGACATGGACTGCACCCAATCGGCCGTCAGCCAGCACGTGAAACGACTCGAACGCGAGCTCGGCCTCAGCCTCCTGGAGCGCCACCCCCGCGGCGTGGCCCCCACCCAGGCCGGACACCTCCTGTGGATGGCGGTCGACGAAGGCCTCGGCAGCATCGACCGCGCCCTGCGCGACATCGACGACCTCGTACGCGGGGACGGCGGATCCGTCCGGATCACCACCGGTGCCACGACGGTCCGTCACTTCATGTCCGCCGCCGTCGTCGACTTCCGGCGCCGGTTCCCGCAGGTCAGCCTGGAGTTCGAGACGGAGAACTCCAGCCGGGGCTGCTGCGGGGCGGTGGCCGCGGGCCGGGTCGACCTCGCCTGGATCACGATGGGCGAACCGGTGCGCGGCATCGAACAGCGTCCCGTCGTCGAACTGCCCTGGGTCCTGGCCGTCAGCGCCGAACACCCCCTGGCCGCGAACCCGTCCATCGCCCCCGCCGACCTGGAGGGCATCCGCATCGTCGGACTGCCCGAGAACTCGACCTCCCGCTCCCACCTCGACCACTGGCTCAGGGAATCGGGCATCCGCGCCGTCTTCGACACCAGCGTCGCCGACTGGGACACCGCGATCCTGCTGGCCGAGCTGGGACTGGGCTGCGCCCTGGTGCCCGCGCTCCCCGGCTGGCTCGGCCCCGGTCACGGGGACCTGCGCCTGGTCCCGCTCCCCGCCCTCCCGCCCCTGGGAGCGGGCTGGGCCGTCCGCCGCTGGGACGCCCTCTCCCCCCTGGCCCGCACCTTCGCCGACACCGTCGCCCGCCACTGCGCGCGACGGCCCGCGGCCGCTCCCGGGGATCCCGGAGCGGCCCGGGGGTAGGGCCGCGCCGTCAGCCGGTGTACCTGGTGCCCTCGAAGGAGTACGGCAGGTGCGACTGCGCCGCGACGGAGACCTCACCGGCAGCGCCCGCAGGGACCTTGAGCACGGTCAGCCCCTCTCGGCCCCGGCTTCGAGCCTGGCCGGGTCGCCGAGGCTCCTGCGCTCGGCCTCGAGGCCGCCGGCGAAGGCCTCGCGCTGGGAGACGACCTCCTTGCTCCACTTCACACCGCCCGCGCCGGCGTCGGTGTGCAGGTAGTCGCCGTAGCGCCCGCAGACGTCCGCCGGGTTCGCGGCGAGTCCCGAGAAGTCCCCGCCGGTGGCGGCCCGGCCGTCGGCACCGACGGCGATCTGCGGCAGGTCCTTCGCGTCCTCGGCGCGCGCGACGAAGCCCGCGCGCCAGGGGGAGCCCGTCCGCTGCTGGTGGAACAGGGACCAGCGCAGCACGGTCTCGTTCTCGGCGTCACCCACGGTGTGGCCGGACAGCTCGTGGGCGCCGAGGATCCAGCGGTCGCCGCCGTCGTCCTTGCCGGTGGTCCACGTGTGCACGGCCGGGTCCGTCTCCGGGGTGTTGGCCGGTCCGGGCTTCCGGTCGGTCCCGTACTTCCGGGCGGTCTCCACGACGGCGAGCTGCTGCTCCAACAGCGGGCCCTCGGTGATCCCCTTCCAGTACTCGGCGTCGAAGCTGTCCGCCTCGACCTTCGCGGTGATGTCCTTGACGACCCCGCGCGCCTCGTCCTCGGAGAGAGGCGGGGCCTTGACCGGAGCGGCGGACGGGCTGCCCGCCGGCGACGCCGCCGCCGACACCCCCGTCCGGGGGTGCCGCGCCGCCCCGGACGCATGCCGTGGCCGCCCGCGCTCCGTAAGCTCGGGCACGCGCGTGCCCGGACGAGGGCCCGCGGACGCACCCGACGGGGCGACGGCGCGGCCCGCCCCGGCCGGGTCCAGGAGAGGACGTGGAGCACTTCATGACCACACCACGGGACTTGCTGATCGTCACCATGGACAGGGCGTCCGGACCGCCCGCCGGACAGGGCGACCTGTCGCTCGCGCTCGCGGGCGCCGAACTGGTCGACCTCCTCGCCGCCGGGGCCGTCGCCCTCGACGGCGACCGCATCGTGCCGGGCGGGGGAGCGCCCCCGGCCGACCGTCTGCTGGCGGAGGCGGCCGCCGCGCTCGTCCGGGAGGCGCCCTACGAACCGGTGGCCGACTGGCTGTGGCGCAGGGGCCGCGACCTGTCCGGCGCCTACCGGGCCGCGCTGGAGGCGGACGGGCTGCTCGTCCGGGAACAGCGCCGCGGCATGTCCTTCCGGGCCGGCCCGCTGGTGCCCGCCGATTCGCTCGCCCGCCGCCGGGCCGCGGACCGCTGGGCATCGGAGGACCCCGTCCTCGTCCTGCTCGCGGAGGCCGTGGGGATCCCGGGCCACCCGCACGCGGACGCGCCGGACGTCCCGGACGTCGCCGACGACTCGGTGGCCACGGTGCTGGCCGCCGTCAACGACGCGGTGGTCGAACTGGGCGCCGTACGGCAGCGGAGGGCCATCGAGGAGGCAGCTTTTGACAACATCTGGCGGGGGAACGGAGGCTGACGGGAGGTTCGCGCCCGCGCATTGTGACTACCATGGGATTCCAGGCAGACACACTGTGTAATGGAGGCGTAATGCTGGGTCTGGTTCCCGGCGCCAAGCCCGATCGGGGCGTGCACGCCCCGGGACTCGGCGAGATCACTTCGAATCCGTGGGTCTTCAAGTGCATGGGCCGCGTCTACAGCGCGGCCCGCTCCGGCGGCGCCGTCGTCATCTGGGACGTCACCGACATCACCCGCCCGTTCCCCGTCGGCAGGGCCGAACCCGGCTCCGAGGACCTGTGGAGCGTCCACACGCCACGGGGCCTGCTCGCGGGCCGCACCGACGGCACCCTTTACGCGGTCGCGGCACTCAGGGAGGCCTCGCTCCCGGCCGGCGGCCCCCCGCCGGGCCCGTTCGGACCCTAGGCCCACCGGGCCGGCGCCCGGATCCGGGCCGACCTCGCGTAGGGGGCGGCCCGGTCCGGGGGCCGATCCTGGCCCATGAGCCTGCTATGATCCAGGAGTTGGCCTTCGGCGGCGCACCCGGTGCGCAGGTTCGGAGGCTTTTTTCATGCCTTCCGACCACTCCGTGTCCCGCGCCCCCGCCGACGGCGGCCCCGCACCCGCCCCCACCGGATACCGGGCCCTGCTCCGGTCCCGAGAATTCGCCGGTCTCTACGCCGGATTCACCCTGACGGCCGCCGCCGCCACCCTGTCGGGCTTCGCCCTCGGCACGCTGGTCGACCGGCAGACCGGTTCGCCCTTCCTCACCGCCGTCACCATGTACGGCGCTACTTTCGCCACGGTGCTCGGAGCGCTGACCCTGATGTCGGTCGCGGACGGCCGCCGCCCCCGCCGCACCCTCGTCGCACTCCAGTGCCTCACCCTGGCCGGAGTGGCCGCGCAGGCGGTCCCGGGGCTCCCGCTGACCGTCAGGTTCGCCCTGCTCCTGCTGCTCGGGTTCTTCCAGTCGCTGGGAACCGGCACCCGCATGGGGCTGCTGGCCGAGGTCGTGCCGGCCTCCGCCTACGCACTGGCACGCTCCCTGATCAACATCACCTCGGGCGGTACGGCGATCCTCGGCTACGCCGTCGGAGCGCTGTTGCTCCGGTACACGAGCCCGCGTGGGCTCATCGGCGTCGCCACGGCCCTGGCCGCACTCTCCCTGGTGGTGGTCGCGACGACCGTCCGGGAACGCTCCATCCGGCTGACCCGCCGCCCCGGACTGCGCCAGACCTGGACGACGAACATCGCGCTCTTCTCCCACCCGGGCCGACGGGCGCTGCTGTTGAACCTGTGGGTGCCCAACGGACTGATCGTCGGCTGCGAGGCGCTTTTCATCTCCTACGCACCCCAGGACGCCGGTACCCTCCTGGCCGCCGGGTCGGCCGGCATGCTCCTCGGGGACCTGGTCGTCGGGCGCCTGCTCACGGCCGAGGGGCGCCGGCGCCACGCCTTCGCCCTGCGGCTGCTGCTCGCGGTCCCGTACCTGCTGTTCGCCTTCTCCCCGCCCGTCGCGGTCCTCACGGCGGCCGTGTTCGTGTCCGGCGTCGGGTTCGCCGCCACCCTGCCCCTGCAGGAGGCGCTCCTCGAACTGACCCCCGAGGCGGTCCGCGGACAGGTCCAGGGCGTCGAGTCCGCCGGCCGGATGACCTGTCAGGGCCTCGGCGCCGCGATCGCCGGTGGCGCCGCCCAGTACCTCGCCCCCGGAGCCACGATCGCCCTCGTCGCCCTGCTCTCCGCCACCGTTACCCTGGCTTCCCGGCCCTACGTGGCCCGGGCCCGCGCCGACGTGTGGGCCGGCGGGGCGCGGGCGAGGGGCGGGAGCTGACGGTCAGTCGACCTGGAGCTCGCCCATCCGGCTCCAGCCGGTGGCACCCTCGATGGTGGTGCTGACGATGTCGGGCGTGCGGGCGACCAGCGGCCGCATCGCCTCCAGGGCGGCACGGAAGTGATCGGAGGTCACGTGCGCCTCCGCCGCGTCGTCCTGGAAGGCCTCGACCAGTACGTAGGTGTCCGGCTCCTCCAGGCTGCGCGACCACTCGAACCACAGGTTGCCCGGCTCGGCCCGGGTGGCGCGGGTGAACTCCGCGACCTTCTCGGGCCACTGGTCGACGTATTCGGGCTTGACGGCGAATTTCACCACAATGAAGATCATTCCACCATTGTAGGCACGACCCCGCCCGGCGCTCCTCTTTGGGCCCGGGGTGACGTCGTGCTACATTGATCTTGTTCTTGCGGCCGCGGAAGCGGCGGTGGGACCCGCGTTGGTGGTCCAAGGAAAGACACCCCACTTCCCGTGGGGGGATGCAGGTGCAAGGCCTGCCCAGCGCTCGATCAAGGCCCCGGCCTCCTCACGGAGGGCGGGGCCTTTTGCCGTCCCGGGGGAGGCGCGTACGCCCGGCGTCGCTCCGGCCGGCGACCGGCCGGGGTGCACGGTGCGTGCGCGAACCCCCGGCCGGGTGCGGTGCCCGGAGGGCAGGTCAGGCCTCGGCGGCCACGGTCTCCGGCTCCGGAGCCGCGACGGGCTCCCCGGCGGCCTCCGCGGCGGGGGCCGCCGGTTCCGGAGCGGTGGGCCGGGGTGCGGTGTACATCACCGAGCCCTGCTTGTGCTCCTTCTCGATGGAGCCCTTCTTGGCGAGCGCTTCGAGGGCGTTGCGCACCACCTGGGTGGAGGTCGGGCGGCCGGGGTGGGCCTCGGCCAGCGCGGAGGCGACCTCGCTGACCATGCGGGGTTCCGCGGCTGCGACCAGGAGGGTCAGGACCAGCTCGCGCAGCGGCGGTTCCGCGGCCTTGCGGGCCTTCGGCTCGGAGGCCTTCGGGGCCGCCGCGGGCTTAGGGGCGGCGGACTTGCGAGCGGTGGCCTTCGCCTTCGTCGCGGTCTTGGCCTCGGTCTTCGCCTCGGTCTTCACCTCGGTCTTCGAGTCGGCCGCCGCGGCGGCGGCCTTCCTGGCCGGTGTGGCCGTCCTGGCGCGCGCGGTCGCCCCCGTGGCCTTCCTCGCCTGCCGGGGCTTCGGCACACCGCCGGAGGCCGGGCCGGTCGTGGACGCCGCCGGCGTGGCGGGCGCGACGTTCGCCGCCGGTGCGTCCTGAGCCTCGGCCGCCTGCTTCTTCTCCGCCTCCGAGGGCAGGGTGCCCTGGATACCGAGGAGCCAGTTCTCGTCCGCCTTCAACTGCGCCAGACGCACTTCGAGTTCCGCGATCTGGACGGAGACGTACTCCTGTTCCTTGCGGTTGGTCTCCAGATCGGCGGCGAACCGCTGTGCGTACACGTTGTGGATGGGTGTGGTGTCCGACTCGTTCGCCATTGCGGCTCACTCTCCTCATACCTCACGGTGTTGCTGCCGGATGCTACCCGCCAACACGCGGGCGCAACTGCGCTTCCGTGAAGATCCGCCGCACTCTTGGGTTCCGGAGAAAGCCGATGTCGCGCCGTCGTCCCGCGGTCGTTCCACCCGTATGCCGCCACCGCCGCGTGTGCCCGGCGCGGCGCGGAGGCGCGCAGGGGCAACGGGCCTAACCTCGGGGCATGGCTGACATGTTCGACCACGCCCCACAGGTGTGGACCGCGGCGCGGCTGCGCGCGGCACTCGCAGACCTGCCCGACGAGACGCCCATCCACATCGGTGTGGCCGACGGACCGGGAGACTTCGAAGGGTACGGAGAGTACGTCCTGGTTGACGCCGAACCGGTCGAGGTGGACACCGGTGACGACCCGAGCGGTGAGCAGGTGCAGTTCACCCTCTTCGCCGACGCCCGAGCCGGTGCCTACCACCTCGACGTCGACTGACGGGGGTGTCCGCCGGGGCCGGATCGGTGCGGTACAGTTGATCTAGAGCTCACCGCCGCGGAACGCGATGGTGGGACAGGCGTTGGTGGTCCAAGGAAAGACACCCCACTTCCCGTGGGGGGATGCAGGTGCAAGGCCTGCCCAGCGCTCGATCAAGGCCCCGGCCTCCTCAGGGAGGCCGGGGTTCTTCGTTTTCCGGGATCAGTGGTGGCGGCGGAACGCGTCGGTGAGCCGGTCGACGTCCTCGTCGGTGGTGTGCATGTGCGGACTGATCCGCAGGGCGTCGCCGCGTGCGGCGGTGTGGATGCCCCGCGCCTCCAGGTACTCCATGAGGCGCGGCCGTACACCCTCGGGCAGGTGGACGCCGAGCATGTGGGGGCCGCGCGGCTCGGGTACCGTCCAGCCCGCGGCCAGGGCGGCCTCGCCGATGCGGGCGGTGTGCCGGGCGAGGACGCGGGCGACCCCGGACGGGGTCCACTCGTTCATCTGCTCCAGCGCGGCCACCGCCATGGGCGCGAGCTCGAACTCGGTGCGCTGTCCCACGTCGAAGCGGCGGGCGCCGTCCTGGTAGTCGTCGCGGTAGTCGACGAGCCGGCTGAAGTCGCGCGCGTCCCGGCGCACGATCCAGTTCTCCTCCAGCGGCCGGCCGCCGTGGTGTGCGGCGTCCACGTAGAGGTAGCCCAGTCCGAACGGCCCGAGCAGCCACTTGTAGCCCACCGCGAAGAGGAAGTCGGGGCGGACCTCGCGTACGTCGAGGGGCACGGCGCCGGCGGACTGGCTGGCGTCGACCACCAGTGCCGCCCCGGCGGCGCGGGCCGCGCGGGAGACGGCGACCAGGTCGAGGGAGGCCCCGTCCGTCCAGTGGACCTGCGGTACCGACACCACGGCGGTCCGCTCGCCGATCGCTTCCAGTACGGCCTCGGTCCATCCCTGCCCCGGCCCGCGGGACACCGTGCGCAGCTCCGCCCCGCGCTCGGCCGCGAGGCGGCGCCAGGTGTAGATGCCCGACGGGTACTCGCCGTCCAGTACGACCACGTGCCGGCCGGGCCCCACGGCCACGTTGGCGGCCGCGGTGGCGCATCCGTAGCTGGTGGCCGGGATGAGGGCGATGTCCCCGGGGGCCGCGCCGATGAGGGGGGCGAACAGGGTCCGGCGGCGCTCGGCGCCGTCGAACCAGTCGTCCGTCCGGATCTCCCAGGGCCTGGCGCGCCAGGCGAGAGCTGCCCGGCCCGCTTCCAGGGACGCCGTCAGGGTGGGGGCGATGCTCGCCGTGTTGAAGTACGACACCTCCCGCGGGACGTCGAAGAGTTCCCGCCCGCCCGTGCCGTTGCCGTGGGCCGTCACGGTGTCCGCACCCTCCTCCCGCGCCCGCCAGGTGCGGCTCGCCGACCGTCCGCGCCCACTCTAGGGGCGGGGGTCGCGTCGGCGGGGACCGGCGCGGCGGAGGCCGGCGGGAGAGCGAGGGCCCGGGGAGTGATGGAGGTCCCCGGGCCCTCGTGCCGCTGATGCCGCGGGGGACGCGGGTGTGTATCTGCGACGTAGAGAGAAACGATTCACCCCGGGCCGGGTTACGGGTCACGGGTGAGCCGCGTCTCACCGGGCCGCCCGCGCTTGTCTATGCAACGAGTTGCATAGAAAGATCGGGGGTATGGCGCTCGAACACGCGATCCTCGTCTCCCTGCTGGAGAAGCCGGGTTCCGGCTATGAGCTGGCCCGGCGCTTCGAACGCTCCATCGGCTACTTCTGGACGGCCACCCACCAGCAGATCTACCGCGTGCTCAAGCGGATGGAGGGCGACGGCCTGCTCGCCGTCCGCGAGGTGGCCCAACAGGGCAGGCCGGACAAGAAGGAGTACTCCGTCGCCGCGCCCGGCAGCGCCGCCCTCTCCCGTTGGCTCCACGAACCGATCGAACCCGAAACCATGCGCCACGACCTCGCCGTGAAGATCCGCGGCGCGGCTTTCGACGACCCGGCCGCGCTGATCCGCGAGGTCGAGCGCCACCACGCCGTGCACAGCGGCCGGCTCGCGCACTACCTCGCGGGAGAGCGGCGCGACTTCACCGGGCCCGACGCGCCGGCACCGCTCGACCAGGGCCGGGAGCTCCAGCACGTCGTGCTGCGCGGAGGCATCGCGTACGAACGGATGACCATCGCCTGGCTCGACGACGTCCTCGCCACCCTGCACCGGCTCGGCGGGGCGCTCCCGCCCGCCTGAACCGCACCGCACCCCTCGTCCCGCAACCTCAGGAAGGCGAAACCCCATGGCCGACGCCCTGCTGTTCAACCCTCACACGTACGACCCGGCACACTTCGACCCCGAGACGCGCAGGCTGCTGCGTGCCACCGTCGACTGGTTCGAGGCCCGCGGCAAGCGCCGGCTGATCGAGGACTACCGCACCCGCGCCTGGCTCGGGGACTTCCTCGCGTTCGCCGCCAAGGAGAGCCTGTTCGCCACCTTCCTCACCCCGGCCTCCGCGGCCGGGCAGGAGGACCGGCGCTGGGACACCGCGCGGATCGCCGCCCTCAACGAGATCTTCGGCTTCTACGGTCTCGACTACTGGTACGCCTGGCAGGTCACCATCCTCGGCCTCGGCCCGGTCTGGCAGAGCGACAACGCCGCCGCCCGCACCCGCGCGGCGGAACTCCTCTCCCAGGGGGAGGTGTTCGCCTTCGGCCTGTCCGAGAAGACCCACGGCGCCGACATCTACTCCACGGACATGCTGCTGGAGCCCGACGGCGACGGCGGTTTCCGCGCCACCGGCTCCAAGTACTACATCGGCAACGGCAACGCCGCCGGACTCGTCTCCGTCTTCGGCCGTCGCACCGACGTCGAAGGCCCGGACGGGTACGTCTTCTTCGCCGCCGACAGCCGCCACCCGGCGTACCACCTGGTGAAGAACGTCGTGGACTCCTCCAAGTACGTGAGCGAGTTCCGCCTGGACGGCTACCCCGTGGCCGCCGCCGACGTCCTGCACACCGGCCGCGCCGCCTTCGACGCGGCCCTGAACACCGTCAACGTCGGCAAGTTCAACCTCTGCACCGCGTCCATCGGCATCTGCGAGCACGCCATGTACGAGGCCGTCACCCACGCGCACAACCGCGTCCTCTACGGCCGCCCGGTCACCGCGTTCCCGCACGTGCGCCGGGAGCTGGCCGACGCCTACGTCCGCCTCGTCGGCATGAAGCTCTTCAGCGACCGCGCCGTCGACTACTTCCGCTCGGCCGGCCCCGAGGACCGTCGTTACCTGCTCTTCAACCCGATGACGAAGATGAAGGTGACCACGGAGGGCGAGAAGGTCATCGACCTGATGTGGGACGTCATCGCCGCCAAGGGCTTCGAGAAGGACACCTACTTCGCCCAGGCGGCCGTCGAGATCCGCGGGCTGCCCAAGCTCGAAGGCACCGTCCACGTCAACCTCGCCCTGATCCTCAAGTTCATGCGCAACCACCTCCTGGAGCCGGTCGAGTACGCCCCCGTACCGACCCGCCACGACGCGGCCGACGACGCCTTCCTCTTCCGGCAGGGCCCCGCCCGCGGACTGGGATCCGTACGCTTCCACGACTGGCGCACCGCCTACGACGCGTACGCCGCCGTGCCGAACGTCGCCCGCTTCCGCGAGCAGGCCGACGCCCTGTGCGAGTTCGTCGCCACCGCCGCTCCGGACGAGGAGCAGAGCCGCGACCTCGACCTCCTGCTCGCCGTCGGCCAGCTGTTCGCGCTCGTGGTCCACGGTCAGCTCATCCTGGAGCAGGCTCGCCTGACCGGTCTCGACGAGGACGTGCTGGACGAGCTGTTCGCCGTCCTGGTGCGCGACTTCTCCGGGCACGCGGTGGAACTGCACGGCAAGGACTCCGCCACCGAGCAGCAGCAGGGCTGGGCGCTCGGTGCGGTGCGGCGCCCGGTCGTCGACGACGCCCGCTCGGCCCGGGTGTGGGAGCGGGTCGAGGCCCTGTCGGGGACGTACGAGATGGCTCCGTAAGCCGTCACGGATCACCGGCCAGGAGCCGCCCGCTTCCGCGAGCGGCTCCTGGCCGGTGCCGTGGCTTCGGCTTCGGCGTAGCGGCGTGCCGGACGGGCGCGGGCCGAAACGAGCTCACCGCACGGTGTACCCCCCCGGCACGGCTCAGGAGGCGGACGCGGGCTGCAGGGCCGTCTTGAGGAACTCCTTGGTGCGTTTGACCGCTTGCACCATGGAGAAGTGCTTTCCGCCCGGCGGGAAGTAGTCGATCGCTCCGACGGCGCCGTGGTCGGCCCAGTAGCAGGTCGTCATCGGGAAGCTGTCGGCGACGTTCTGCTGACACTTGATCACCGCGGTAGGGGTGCTGACCTCCGTCGGTTTGCCGACGAGCGGCCGTTCGCCCTTACCGGCGCCCAGTGACTCCTCGAAGACCTTGTCCAGGGTGGCCTTGGGGTCCGCCACCTGGTCGAACAGTTTCGTGCGGGCGATGAGGTCCGGCGCGGTGACCGTGATGGGGCCCTTGCTCAGTTGGATGCGGGGGAATCCGAAGCAGGAGATTCGGTCGCCGCCGCTCTTGTCCTCACGGAGGGGGAGGTCGTCGGTCGCGGACAGGCGCACGTCCTTGCCGTTGCCGAAGCGGAAGCCGCCGTCACCCTTGTCACAGGTGAGCTGCTCCATCACGGGAAGACCGACGTGCGTGTACCGGGTCCCCTTGTCGGCCGCCAGCTCGCCGTCCGCCTGCTTGGGGAGGGAGGGGGAGGCCGCGTCGGGCGAGCCGGCAGCGCCCGGCTTGCCGCCGCCGCCCGGCGCCGTCTCAGCGCTCGCACCGCACCCCACGGCGAGCATGGCGAGTGTGGTGACACCCGCGACCGCAACCCATTTGTTCATGTTTCCCGCCCCGGTATTCCTCAATGATCAACGCAAGCCTAAGGGTTCGAGGCGGAGGCCTCTGCGCCCGGCGCGGAGCCGGGCCGGGCGAGGGGGCTCCCGGTTCGGGGCGTGCGGGGGGTGGGTAGGGAGGCGGGCATGCGACGTTTCGAGGGGTACGGCGTACTGGTCACGGGTGCGGGGCGCGGCATCGGTGAGGCCGTCGCCGGACGGCTGGCCGGCGAGGGCGCGCGGGTGCTGGTCACCGACCTGGACGGGGAGCGGGCCGAAAAGGCGGCGGCCGGCATCCGGGAGCGCGGGGGCGCCGCCGAGTCGCTGGGCTGCGACGTGGCCGACCGCGCCGCCGTCGAGGCGGCCGTCGCCCACGCGGTCCGCCACTTCGGCACGCTCGACGTGCTGGTCAACAACGCCCACTCCTGCCACCCGGACACCCCCCTCTTCGAGGACGGGACCGACGAGACCTGGGCACGGGACCTCGACGTCACCCTCACCGGCGCCTACCGCTGCGCCCGCGCCGCCCTCCCGCACCTCGCGGCGGCACCCGGCCGCCGGGGCGCGATCGTCAGCGTCGGTTCGGTCAACGGCGAGCAGGACTTCGGCAACCACGCCTACAGCGCGGCCAAGGCGGGCCTCGCCGGACTGACCCGTACGCTCGCCGGCCACGCGGCGCCCCGGGGCGTCCGCGTGAACCTGGTCGCCCCCGGTACGGTCCACACCGACGGCTGGGCGGGGCGCGAGGCCGGGCTGGCGGCCGCGGCCGGGCACTATCCGCTCGGCAGGGTCGGCCTGCCCGACGACATCGCGGCGGCCGTGGCCTTCCTGGCGTCCCGCGACGCCGCCTGGATCACCGGTGTGACCCTTCCCGTGGACGGGGGCATCCTCATCAGCCAGTCCGGCCTGCGGGGCGCCCTGCGCGGGGAGTGACCCCCCGGGTCAGGCCGTACCCCCGAGCCGGTCGCGCTGGATGCGGTGCGCCAGCGCACGCCGGACGGAGGCCGGCCCCGTGGCGGCCGAGGGGGGCCCGGCAGGGACGTCGAGGCCGCGGCTGATCTCGTCGTACGCCTCCCTGTGGCCGACGGGCAGCTCGGCCCGGTGCTGCCGCAGGTCCTCCTCGACCAGGCGCCGCAGCTCGTCCACCGTCCGCGGGGTGAAGCGCTTGCGCCCGCGGGCGAACGCGTCGACGTGGCGGGTGCAGCGGGCGGTGGCGCCGAGGGTCTCGGAGATCTCCTCGGCCAGGCCCCACAGGCGTCCTTCGAGCCAGGGCGCGTCGTGCTGGCGGAGGGAGAGTTCCATCGGGGTCGGCGTGGGGTCCTCCGCCCGGTACTTCACCACCTGCTTGGACACGGCGGGCTGGCTCATGTCCGTGAGCCGGGCGATCCGCTCCTGGGTCCATCCCAGCCCCACCAGCACCTTGATCATCTCGGAGCGGAGCCTGCGCATCTCCTCGCCCGCCCGGATGACCTCGTTCATCTCGGCGAGGATCCGCCCCGCCTGCTCCTCGCTCAGTGCCCCGGAGCGGTCAGTCAGTGCCCGGGAGGGGTCCGTCGTGCCTGTCATGGCTCGGTTATACACCGGGGGAGACGGTGGTCATAACCCGGTTCTACAACCAGGGTGTACAACCTGGTTGTAGAACCGGGTTGTGGATGGCAGGATCCACGCCATGCCCACGTACCCCGCACCTGACGGAACGCTGCTCGCCTACCGCACGATCGGCGACGGCGCCCCCCTGCTCTGCCTCCCCGGCGGCCCCGCGGACTCGCGCTACCTCGGCGACCTCGGCGGTCTGGCCCGGCACCGCCGGCTGATCCTGCCGGACCTGCGCGGCACCGGCCGGTCCGCCGTCCCCGAAGACACCGCCTCCTACCGGTGCGACCGCCTGGTCGACGACGTGGAGGCCCTGCGTATGCACCTCGGGCTCGCCCGGACCGATCTGCTGGCCCACTCCGGCGGCGCGAACCTCGCGGCGCGGTACGTGGCCCGGTACCCGGAGCGGACCGGCAGGCTCGCCCTCATCGGCCCCGGCGCCCGGGCCGTCGGCATCGACGCCAGTGGTGCGACGCGGCGCGAGCTGGCCCTGCTGCGGAAGGACGAGCCGTGGTTCCCCGAGGCCTTCGCCGCGCTGGAGAAGGTCTCCAGGGGCGTCGGCGGAGCGGCCGAACGGGCGGCCCTCGCCCCCTTCTTCTGCGGCCGGTGGGACGCCGCGGCGCGTGAGCACCACGAGGCCGGGCAGCCGCGCAACCCGGACGCGGTCGCCCACTTCGGCGCCGACGGAGCGTTCGACCCCGAGGCCACCCGGGCGGCGCTCGGCACCTTCGAGGCCCCGGTCCTCCTGCTCGCCGGGGAGTTCGACCTGAACAGCCCGCCCGCGATGGTCGCCGCATTCGCGGAGCTCTTCCCCGACGCCACGTTCGTCGTCCAGCCCGGAGCGGGCCACTACCCGTGGATCGACGATCCCGGCCGCTTCGTGGCGACCGTGGCGGCGTTCCTCGGCGCGGGTGCGGCGGATACCGGCCATGCCGACCGGTCCGGTACCCGGGGGAATCCGCCCGGAACGAGCCGGCACCCCCTTTTCCCGGAGGCGTCGGCCACCCCCGCCGAGGCCCGGTCCGGACCGGCTTCGTAAGGATCCGGCGAGGGTTTTCCGTAGAGCCGAGGGGGGCTTGGTTCCTGTCCGGTTGTCATGCATAGGATCAGTGGCCTGCCAACGGGGAGAATCGACATGCCAGATGAATCCGGCCAGTTGTGGAGTGGTGGGAGCGCGGGCGGCGCGGACCGGCGGGTGGGGACGCGGCTGAACGGGGCGCCGGGCCCGATGGGGCCGTTCGCCCCGGGCGGCTCGCCGGACTTCGCCTCGACGCCCGCGGAGAAGAGGGCCGCCGCCAACACCATCGAGACCGAGCTCCAGCCGAACACCAAGAAGGCCACCGAGCACGCCGACGACGCCACCGGCGCCGCCGGCAAGGGCTTCGACGGCTGGGAGACCGCCGCCGGCCTGAAGACGGTGGCCGACACGTGGGACCAGCAGGTGAAGACCCTGATGGGCCGGCTGGCGGGCGAGAAGAGCGCGCTGCGCGGTGCCAACAGTCTGATCACCGGCAACGACACGGGAGTGGGCGACCAGCTCCGTACGGCGGGCTCGAACTCCGGGCTGAACGGTCTGTAGGGGGAGCCGCGGTGCTGAACTACTACGAGGTCATGACCACGGACCTGGGCCTGCTCACGACGGCCGCAGGCAAGTGGGACTCGATGGCGGGCGAGCTGAAGAAGGTCGAGACCCGCTACGGCGAATCCGTCCAGAAGATCGCGACAGGGCCGGACTGGTCCGGCGTCAGCGCCGGGGCCGCCCACTCCGGTTTCACGGCGACCCGCTACGAGTACGCCGCCGCGCAGACGCAGGCCAAGGCCATCGCGAGCCTGCTCCGTGACGCGCACGAGGGCTTCACCGACCTCAAGAAGAAGCTGGAGAGCGCCCGCGACGACGCGGTGGCCGCCGGCATGACCGTCTCCGAGCAGGGACGCGTCGCCTTCGACTACGCCAGGCTCACCCCGGCCGAACGCAGCGCCTACCACCACGACCCCGACGGCCGGAAGAGCATCTCCGACGCCGTCGGCGCGTGGCAGAAGCACATCGACGACCGGGTGCGGGCCGTGTCCGAGCTCGACCGGCACGTCAGGGCGGCGCTGAGCGCCGCCGTCGTCGACAGCAACAGGGACGGCTTCGGCAGGGGTGCCGACGCAACGTTCAACGGGTTCAACGCCCACCCCGAGGGCGACCTCTCCAAGGCGCCGAAGACCCTGTCGGCGGACACCGTACCGCCGGACGGGCACGACCCCACCACGGTCACCGGGCCCGCCGCCGGCTTCTCCATCAGCGGCACCAAGTACGGCAAGGAGGGTTCGGTCAAGGCCTACGCCGACCTCTTCCACGCCACCGCCAAGGGCTCCATGACCGACGGACGCTGGACGCTCTCCGGCGTGGACGACATGTACGCCGGTGCCCGCGCCACCGCCAACTGGGGCTTCACCGACCAGGGCGTCTCCGGAAAGGCCGAGGCATCGGCGGGCATCAGGGCACTGGTCGAGGGCCGCGCCGAGTACGGACAGGTCGGCGGCTACGGGCGCGTCGAGGGATTCGCCGGCGCGGAGGCCTCGGCCACCGCGAAGGTGACCAAGACCGAGGTCGGAGTCGGCGCGAAGGCCTTCGCCGGAGCGAAGATATCCGGGGCCACCGGCGTGGAAGCCGGCGGCATCGGCGTCGGCGTGACCGGCGAGGGCTGGGCCGGCGCGGGCGCGGAAGCCTCCTGGGGCCTGCGCAAGGACAAGGACACCGGCGCGTGGAAGCTCGGCGGCAAGGCCGGCCTCGCCCCGGGCCTCGGCGGCGCCGTCGGCCTCGAAATCACCGTGGACCCGGGCAAGGTGACCAAGGCCGCCGGAGACGTGGCCGACCTCGTGGGTGACACCGCCGGCGACGTCAAGGACACCGTCACCGGCTGGTTCGACTGATGTACTCCCCCCTGGAAGGAGGGCCCGAGATGCCCACCACCCTGCCGGTACCGATCGAGTTCCACCTGCCCGACGGCTGGCTCCCGGCCCACCGGGAAGCGTTCGACCCCGGCGTCGCCTTCGCCGCGGTGCACCCGCGGCCCGACGCCGGCTTCGCCGCCAACATCACCGTCGACGGCGGTTTCCCGCCCGAGGGCGCGACCCTCGTCGACCTCGCCGACGATTCGGTGCGGCGGCTGCGCGAGGTCGCCGAGTCCGTCCAGATGGTCCGGCGCCAACAGGCCGGGACCGCGGATTCCCCCGCCCTCACCCAGCGGATGACCTTCTCCGCCGTCGCCGGGGACGTCCGGCGCGACCTGGTCCAGTCCCAGGTGTTCCTGGCCCTCGTCGACACCCGCGACCCCAGCCGTCGGGCCGTGCTCCGGCTCGCCCTGACCGCCACCGCCGCCCAGCACGACGCCGTCGTCGACGACTTCCGGTCGTTCGTGCGCAGCGTCCGCCCGGACACGGGCGAAGGGGCCTGACCATGGGCCGTCTCTGGGACAGGTACATGGGCACCACGAGGCCGGACGGCGGTGCCCCGGCCGTGCCCGCCACGGAACTGCGCGCGGCACTGCTCGCGCTGACCGGCACGGGCGTGCCGTTCGGCGTGCGCGAGACACCCGGCGAAGGAGCGCACCTGGTGGCGGAATGGCGGGTCATGGAGCCCCCCACCGGTTCGGGCGTGACCCGGCGACAGGTGGAGCGGACCTTCAAGATCTGGATGCGGCTGGTCCCCGAGGAGCGCGAGGTACGGGCCATGGACGAGCAGTGGGCGGTGACCCGGGCCGGGAACCCGCCCGGGCGGACCGTGCAGCGCGAACACGGCCGCGGCCCCATCCGCCGCGTGCAGAAGGAGTGGACCTTCGAGAAGGGGGCCGACGGCCGCCGGCAGAAGGTCGAGACGTTCCGCCTCGACACCCGGGACATGAAGCACCCCCTGCGCGACACCGTCCTCGCGGCGGGCTGGACCTGGCGCGGAACGCGCAGGCTCTGACGGCGGAGCCGGCCGCCCCGGCGCGGACGCCGACCGTACGGCGTACGGCCGCGGGGGCGGTCACGGGCCGGTGCCGCTCGGATGTGACGGCCCGGAAGGCGGACGAGACCGCCCGTCCGGACGCGGCGGCCGGGGGGAGGCCGGGGGCGGCTACCATCGCGGGCATGGCGGACCCCGAGCAGAGCGGCCGAGCGCAGGACGCGTCGTCCGCGTCTCCCGCGCGCCCCGCGCCCCCCGCGCCCTGGCGCGTCGGCGTCGTCGAGTACCGGCAGGCGACCGGCCTCCCGCCGGACCGGCGCCACCGCGCCGGGAAGGCCCGGCCGCTCGCCTCGCGGGACGGCCTGCGCATCCACGGCACGGTCGGCCGGATCACCTGCGTCGACGGCTCGGGCCTCACCCGATGGACCCACCGCTGCGCCGGCCTGCCCAACGCCGCCCACCTCAGCGGGGACCGGGTCCTGGTCACCACGGACTCCCTCGACTACACCCCCTGGGGCCACCTCGGCCCGGCCCTCCTCCTCGACCTGGCGGACGGCACCCGGATCGCCGAACTCCGCGGCAAGCGCGGCGCCGCCCTCGGCGGCGGCCGCTTCCTGCTCGGCCTGGAGGGGTACGACGCCTTCGACACCCGGCAGTACGACCGCGACGCCGCCCTCGTCGACTCCTGGCGCAGCTACGGCCATTACGTCATCGGCACCGGCATCCGCGTCGTCGAGACCGACCGGAGCCTTCCGACCGGCAGCCGTGTCGTCCGCCTGCTGCCCGGCGGCGTCATCGAACGCGGCCCCCGCCTGACCGGGCCGTCGGCCCCGCGGCCCGTGGTCCTGGAGGACGGCACCATCCTCGTCCTCGACGCGGGGGTGCTGCGCGCCGTGGACCGCCGGCTCGGTGCCACCGTACTCGCGGAGCTCCTGCCCGCCACAGCCGACGAGGACCCCCGCCGGACGGTGTCCCTGCGCCGCGAGGGCGGGAACGTCACCGCGGTCATCGCCGAGCCGCGGCCCGGTCATTCGAGCCGGTACACCGTCCACACCTGGACGATCGCCCTCCACCCGCCCCACGGCTGAGGCCGCGCTGGGGCCCCACGGCTTCGGGACCCGTCAACGGCGGGCCAGGAGGCCGTCCACCAGGGCGTCCAGGCCGTCCCGGTAGGTGTCCTCGGCGGTCAGCGGAGCCCACCGCTCCGCGAGCTCGGCCAGCCGCGGCAGCTCGTCCGGAGCGAGGTCGGCGAAGACCCGCTCCCGGTGCGTCGTACGGTCGTCGTCCGTACGCCGCCGCTGCGCCGAGGCCCGGACCACGATCTCCCCGGCGGTGTAGTACCAGATCGCGCGGTAGCCGTGCACGGCCCGTTCGGGGCTCAGCCCGCAGGCGACCAGCCCGTCGACGATCTGCTCGACGAACCACAGCGCGGAGGCGGACATGAGGTCGTCGGCCGTCAGCACCTCCACGATCCAGGGGCAGGCGGCGAGCGCCCCGTGGACGGCGACCGCGGCGACGACGACCCGCTCGCGGGGGTCGGCGGGCAACGTCTCGGGACGGAGCAGCGTCCGGGTGGCGTGGTCGTCCAGCAGCAGGAGGAGCAGTTCCTCCTTGTTGCGGACGTGGTGGTACAGCGCCATCGGGGTGCTGCCGATCTCGGCGGCCAGCCGGCGCATCGTCAGCCGGTCCACCCCCTCGTCGGTGACGATCCGCCGGGCCGTCCCGATGACCTCCTCACGGGAGATGCGGGGAGGTCGGCCGAGGGCCTTGCGTGGTACGGACGGTTGCGACATGGACCCATCATCCCCGGCTCCCGCCGGGCGCGGGGCCCCGGGCCCGCTCGCCGCACGCCCCGCCGTCGACGTCGGTTGACATGGAGTGCACTCCAACACCTAGCGTCCCGAGCAGACGAACGCGATCTCAGGAGGCATCACCATGACCGACCTTCCCACCCGGCACCTGGGCGAACTGGCCGTCTCCGCGCAGGGGCTGGGCTGCATGGGCATGAGCCACGGTTACGGCACCTCGGACGACGCCCAGTCGATCGCCACCCTGCACCGTGCCCTCGATCTCGGGGTGACCCTCCTGGACACCTCCGACTTCTACGGCTCCGGGCACAACGAGGAGTTGATCGGCCGGGCCGTGGCGGGGCGCCGCGACGAGGTGGTGCTGGCCACCAAGTTCGGCTTCGCCAACCGCCTGGGCGAGCCCACCCTGATCCGCGGTGACGCCGCCTACGTCCGGCAGGCGTGCGAGGCGTCGCTGCGCCGCCTCGGCGTCGACCACATCGACCTCTACTACCAGCACCGGGTCGACCCGCGGGTGCCGATCGAGGAGACGGTCGGGGCGATGGCCGAGCTGGTCCAGGAGGGCAAGGTCCGCCACCTCGGGCTGTCCGAGGCCGGCGCGCGGACCATCCGGCGGGCCCACGCGGTACACCCGATCGCCGCGCTGCAGAGCGAGTGGTCGCTGTGGACCCGCGACCTGGAGGCGGAGATCGCGCCGGTCTGCCGCGAACTCGGCATCGGCCTGGTCCCGTTCTCCCCGCTCGGGCGGGGCTTCCTGACCGGGCAGTACCAGTCCGTCGAAGGGCTGTCCGAGAACGACGTGCGGCGCACGCAGCCGCGCTTCGCCGACGGCAACCTCGAACGCAACCTCGCGATCGTGGCGAAGCTGAACGAGCTGGCCGCGGCCAAGGGGGTCACCACCGGCCAGCTCGCCCTGGCCTGGGTGCAGGGCCGGGGCGCGGACGTGGTGCCGATCCCCGGCACCCGGCGGCAGCGCTACCTGGAGGAGAACCTCGCCGCACTGGCCGTGGAACTGTCCCCCGAGGACCTGTCCGCCATCGAGGCCGCGGCCTCGCCGGACCGGATCGCGGGCACCCGCTACGACGCGACCAACCTCACCTTCGTCAACCACTGAGTCCCACACCCCCGACGGGCCCGCGCACCCCCGGGGCCGCGACGCCGATCGGCCGTGTCCACGCGAAGGTGTGAGTTCGGTGCCGTCCGGGCCCGCGGGGCCGTCCCGCAGGCCAGACTGGTCATCACCGACCCGCCTGCGGCGGACCGAACTACCCTTCCCCGGAAGGCCGTTGCTCCTGAAGGGAGCCATGCGTGAGCGAGATCCCCGTGACCGGGACAGGTACGCAGGACCTCTGGCCCGCCATCGAACGGCTCGCCGCGTCCTTCGTGCGCCGCGACGACGAGCGGGGGGTCTCCGCGGAGGAGCAGTGGACCCTCCAGGTCCTCAAGATCGGCGAGGAGTTCGGGGAGGCGGCCCAGGCCGTGATCGGAGCCCGCGGCACCAACCCGAGGAAGGGGTACAGCCACGGCTGGTCGGACGTCCAGGCGGAGGTCGCGGACACCGCCATCACCGCCCTGGTCGCGCTCGCCCGGATGCGGCCGGACGACGCGGCCGAGTACCTCGCGCGCCAGTTCGCGGCGAAGTCGGCCAAGTTCCTGCCCGGCCCGCAGCAGCAGCCGCCGCGCGACGGCCGACCGGACCCCGAAGCGGGCCGGTGACCCGGCCACCGGCCCCGCTCCCGCACCGGAGGAACCATGCCCGTACCGAGCCTGCTCGCGGTCTTCGCCCACCCCGACGACGAGTCCCTCCTCGCGGGCGGCGTGCTCGCCCGCCACGCCGCCACGGGCGCGCGTACGGCCGTCGTCACCACGACCTGGGCGCCGGACAGCCACCGCGCGCCCGAACTCGCCGATGCCCTGCGCCTCCTCGGTGCCGGTGGGCCGAGGATGCTGGGGTACGCCGACGCGCGCGTGCCCGGGTCGGCGCCCGGCCGGGCGCGGCTGCTCGACGCGCCGCCGGACGAGGTGGTGGCGCGGATCGTGCGCCAGGTGCGCGAGTTCCGGCCCGATGTGGTGGTCACCCATGACGGGTACGGCCAGCTGACCGGCCACCCCGACCACGTCCGCACCCACCGGGCGACCCTGTCGGCCGTGTACGCCGCCGGCCTGGAGCACCTCCACCCCGAGGCGGGGGAGCCGTGGCTGCCCGGCGCCCTCTACCTGGCCACGCACCCCCACTCGGGCGTCGGCGAGCTCGGCGCACTCCTGCGGAGCGCGGGGAAGACCGTACTCAGCGTCCCCGACGAGCACGTCACGGCGAAGGTCGACGTCCGCCCGTGGCTCGACCGGAAGTGGTCCGCCATCGCCGCGCACCGGAGCGAAGCGGCACGCGAACGCCCGCTGCCGGGAATCCTCTCCCGCCTCCCCGCCGCAACCCGGGACCGGATCCTCGCCACGGAGTGGTACACCCGCATCGCCGTCCGTCCCGCCCCGGGCGGCGCCGACGCCCTGACCGCCTGACGCCCCGACCGGCCGGGGGCCGTTGTCAGACCCGTGGTGCAGGATCAAGGACATGAAGACCCCGTACGCCGATGAGGCGCTGTCCAGCATGTCCGGCCGCGACGACTACGAAGCCGCGCTCGGCCGCCTGCGCGATGCGTCGAGGGCGTACTACGGCGACGGTGACAGCCCCGTCGACGACGCGACCTACGACCGGCTCCGCCTCGCCGTGCTGGCCTGGGAGCAGGCGCACCCCGACGAGGTCGCCCCGGATTCCCCGACCGCTCTGGTCGGGGACGGCGCCGCCCCGGCCGGCGACGTCGCGCACACCACCCCGCTGCTCAGCCTCGACAACGTCTTCGACCCGGCCGGCCTCACGGCCTGGGGTGCCTCCCTGCAGCGCCGTCTCGGCCACGAGCCCGCCGGCGGGTTCACCGTCGAACCGAAGATGGACGGCGCGGCCGTCGCCGCCCGCTACCGCGCCGGCCGGCTGGAACGGATCGTCACCCGGGGCAACGGCACCCACGGCGAGGACGTCAGCCACGTGATCGGCACCATCGAGGGCCTGCCGGAGCAACTGCCCGTGCCGCTCACCTTCGAGGTGCGGGGCGAAGTCCTCTTCACCCAGCAGCAGTTCGAGACCGCCAACGAGGTCCGCGCCGCCCACGGCGCGCAGGTCTTCGCGAACCCGCGCAACGGCACGGCCGGCACCCTGCGCGCCAAGGACCGCCCGTACCGGCTCGCGATGACCTTCTGGGCGTACGGGGCGGTCGAGCTGGACGGCGTCGCCCTCGCACCCGCCGGCGCCACGCACGCCGAGGTCCTGGCCGCCGTCGCCGAGGCCGGGGTGCGGACCACCGCCGCCACGCCCGCCGGGCTGCACGTCGTCGCCACCCTCACCGAGGCGCAGCGGAAGGTCGACGAGATCGCCGCGCTCCGTCCCGTCCTGCCGTTCGGCATCGACGGGGTCGTGATCAAGGCGAACGACGCGGCCGAGCAGGCCGCGGCCGGGTTCGGCAGCCGGTTCCCGCACTGGGCGACGGCCTTCAAACTCCCGGCCGTCGAGCGGCAGACCGTACTGAAGGACGTGGTCTGGGACGTGGGCCGCACCGGCGTCCTCGCCCCGACGGCCCTCCTCGAACCGGTGGACATCGACGGATCCACCGTCACCCGCGCCACCCTGCACAACCCGGCCGACATCCGCCGCCGCGACCTCCACCTCGGGGACACCGTGACGGTCTACAAGGCCGGCGACATCATCCCCCGCGTCCAGGCCCCGGTGACCGGCCTCCGTCCCGCCGGGGCGTGCGAGGTACCGCTGCCCACGGTCTGCCCGAACTGCGCGGGCGAGATCAACAAGGACCAGGAGCGGTGGCGCTGCGCCAAGGGCACGGCCTGTGCACTGCCCGCCCTGATCGAGTACGCGGCCGGACGCGACATGCTCGACATAGACGGCCTCGGCAAGACGTACGTCAAGGCCCTGATCGACTCCGGTGACGTCGCCGACGTCGCCGACCTCTTCACCCTCACCGAGGAGCAGCTCACCGTCGCCTCCGGCAGCGCCAAGCGCGGGGCCAGACTCGCCGGGCAGATCGAGGCCGCCAAGTCCCGCCCGCTGAGCCGCGTCTTCTGCGCGCTGGGCGTGCTCGGCACCGGGCGGAGCATGTCCCGCCGCATCGCCGCGCACTTCGAGAGCATGGACGCGATCCGTGCGGCCGATGCCGCCGCCCTGCAGGAAGTCGACGGCATCGGCGGGGAGAAGGCCCCGGTCATCGTCGAGCAGGTCGCCCTGCTGGCGCCCGTCATCGACAAGCTGGCCGAAGCCGGCGTGAACATGAAGGAGCCGCGGGAACCGCGCCCCGTCGCGGAGGGCCCCCTGGCCGGGCGCACCGTCGTGGTCACCGGCAAGATGAGCGGACCGCTGGAGACACTGGGACGCTCGGAGATGAACGCCCTGATCGAGCGGGCCGGTGGCAAGGCGGGCAGCAGCGTCAACTCCAGGACCGCCTACCTGGTCTGCGCCCCGTCCCCGAGCGGGAAGCCGAGCTCGAAGGCGGTCAAGGCCGGGGAACTGGGGGTCACGGTCCTCACCCCGGAGGCCTTCGCCGAGCTCGTCGCGGACCACCTGGCCTGACACGGGCCGTGCGGGCCGCCCCGTCCGTGGACCCGGACGGGGGAATGGGCGCCGCCGCGCGCGTACCGCGCGGTGTCACGGCGCCGCGCCGCCACGGGTGCGGTGAGGATCGGGGCATGGGCTTCGTACTGCCGGTCCTCTTCGCGCTGTTCGCGGCGTTCAGCAACGCCCTCGCGACGGTCCTCCAGCGGAGGGCCTCGCTCACGGTGCCGCAGAGCGACGGCTTCCGCTTCGGGCTCGTCCTCGATCTGCTGCGCCGCCCCGTGTGGATCGGCGGAATCCTCGCGGTGATCGCGGCAGGCGTGGGCCAGGCCGCGGCGCTGGCGACGGGCGCGCTGTCCCTCGTACAGCCGCTGTTCGTGCTGGAGCTGCCGCTCGCCCTGCTGATCGCCTCGCTGGTGGGGCGCAGCAGGCTGCCGGGGGTGCTGTGGCTGGCCGTGGCCGCGGTGGTGGCGGGGCTGGGGACCGTACTGGTGGCCGCCTCGCCGACGGGCAACCGTACGCACGTTCCGCTCGACCGGTGGGTGATGGCACTGCCGGCGTGCACCGCGGCGGTGGCCGTGCTCGCGGCGGCAGGACTGCGGCGGCCCCCGGGCCGGATGCGGGCCGGCTGCCTCGGCGCGGCCACCGCCGTCTGCTACGCCCTCACGGCGGCCCTCATGAAGTCGGCGGTGCACGCGCTGAGCGAGGGTGGCGTCGGGGCGTTCCTGACGACCTGGGAGACCTACGGCTTCGCCGCGAGCGGCATCTGCGCCGTGCTGCTCCTCGAACACGCCATGCAGGGCGGGCCGCTGGTCGCCTCGCAGCCCGCCCTGACCCTCGGCGACGCGGGCGTCAGCGTCGCGCTGGGGGTCCTGCTGTACGAGGAGCACCTGCGCACGCACTGGTGGCTGGTTCCCCAGTTGCTGGGTCTGGCCCTGATCTGCGCGGGGGTGCTCGCCCTGGCCAGGTCCGGGGCGGGGGAGGAGCCCGGCGCACCGTGAAGCCGGGCGGGGCGCCGCCCGGACCGGCCGGGTCAGGCCGCGTCCCGAGGGGGCTCGGTGGAGGGCGACCAGTCGACGAGATCGGCGGGCACCGCCCTCGGGGTGATGCCCGTCATGGCCTTGAACACGTGGTTGTAGTGCGACTGGTCGTGGAAACCGGCGTGCTGCGCGACCTTCGCCAGCGGCATGCCCGCCCCTTGCAGCCGTAGCGCGTGGCTGAGCCGCAGGATGCGGGCGATGGCGGAGGGGGTGCGTCCCACCTGTTCCCTGAAGCGCCGTTCCAGGTGCCGTGTGCTCCAGTAGGTCCCGGCCGTGAGCTCCTTGACCTTCACCTGGCCGTGGGTCCGGTGCAATTCCCGCCAGGACCAGGCCACCTCCGGCGAGACCGCCGGCCCCCGGCCCACCAGGGGCAGCAGCAGGGCGTCCAGGATCCGGACCTGGCCGTGCCACGTAGCGGATTCGAGCTGCTCCGGCAGGTGCCGCAGCGCGGGCGGCAGCAGGTCGGCGGGATCCAGGTACGGCAGGTCCCAGTGGTGCATGGGCGTTCCGAACAGGCTGTAGGCGCCCATGGGGGTCATCCGGAGCACGATGCCCCGGACCCCGCCCCCGTGCCGGCCCACCAGGGCGCTCGTGAGCGGAAGGTCGGCCCGGTGGAAGCAGCTGACGCTGCGTCGCGGATCCGCCGTGTCGAGCGTGTGGACGGGGGAACCGAAGCCGAATCCGATCGTCGCGACGGTGTCGGGCAGCACCAGCCGGTTCTGGTGGTGGCCGGGACCGTATTCATAACACGCATAGACCTGGACGGCGGATCTCAGGCCGGGTGCGGGCAGGGCGCGCCATGCCTTGAAGGAATTGATTCCACTGGAGTCCGAGCGCGCTCGGCGCATGAATTCACTCTCCTGGGCAGGAGGCTTCCGGGGCACGCACATGCTGTCCCAGTCCTATTCCTCCGGAAAGGAGATCTTGAGCCAACCGCGCTGCCGAATTCATGCGTTCCCCGCGGAATCCGATCATCCATATCAGGTCGCATCCGTACAAGACGATCGCCGTCGCCCGTGGTCATCCTGAAGCGCACGGAATGACCGGGCCGCCGGGCCCGGACGGGCGGAGCGGACCGGTTCACCGTCCAGGACGACACCGACTGACAGACACGAGGAGACACCGCAATGGGCAAGAACCTCGACCCGCAGGACATCACGGTGGTGCGCCCCGCCGGCGCCCTCGTCCCGCCCCACGACAACAGCAACCACGAAGGGGACGACAACGACAGCAACGACTCCGGCGGTCACGACGGATGGTTCGGCGACGACACCGACTGACGGACCGGCCGCCACCGCAACGGAACCGAATCCTCGAGGAGTTCGAAACCTGTGACGACCGTTACGGGCCGGGGGACGGCTGCGCGCACCGCGCAGCCCCCTTCCGCCCTTTCCCGCATCATTCGCCCGATGGATCCGGAGGTATTCCGGAACGAATACTGGGAGCGGCGCCCCCTCCGCATCCCGAGGAACGATCCGCGGCATTTCGCGGAATTACTGACCCTTTCCGACGTCGATGCGCTGCTGAGTCGCTCGGGGCCGGATTTCTCCAACATCCGGGTGGTCTCCGAAGGCCAGGAGACTCCGGTGTCGGCGCTGGGCGGTACCGACCGGCTGGAAATGCTGTACGAGCGGTACCGCTCCGGTTCCACCATCGTCCTCAACGCGCTGGAACGGCGCTGGGACCCCCTCACACGGCTGACCACCCGGCTGAGCGCCGAAGTCGGTGCCCGGTTCCAGGTGAACGCCTACCTCACCCCCGGCGGGCGGGCCCGCGGATTCGACCCGCACTACGACAACCACGACGTCATCATCCTCCAGGCCCACGGCACCAAGAGCTGGCGGCTGTACGGCATGCCCGACGCCCTGCCGCTGCGCAGCCAGCGCTATGGCGCGGCGCGTCCCGTTCCCGAGGCGGAGGAGGAGTTCGACCTCGAACCCGGCAGCGTGCTCTATCTGCCCCGGGGGACGGTGCACGCCGCGACCTCGACCGACACGGCTTCCCTGCACCTGACCCTCGGCGTCCATCCGGTGCTCTTCCCCGCCCTCCTCGGCGAGGCCGTGCAGGACCTGGCGGAGGAAGACGAGGCCCTGCGCAGGGGACTGCCCATCGGGTTCGCCTCCGACGAGGGCCGCAGGCGGGAGGCCGAGCGGATGATCGAGGGGCTGCTGGAAGCCGTACGCACCCGGCTGACCCCACGGGAACTGACGGACCGCGCCGTCAGAAGGGCCGTCTCCATCGCCCCACCCGTACTGCGCGGCCACCTCACCGACCTGGAGCGGATGCCCGGGCTCGACGGCGACACCCCCGTTCGGCTGCGGCCGGACCTGCGCTGGCGGGTGTCCCTCACCCACGAGCACGTGGAACTGGCCTTCCACAACAAGACCGTCCGCCTGCCCCGCCACGTCGCCGACGAGGTGCGCTTCGTGCTGGAGAGCGGACACGACCCCTTCACGGCGGCCTCGATCACGGGCGACCTGGACCGGCCGGGCCGCCTGCTGCTCGTGCACACCCTGGTCCGCGAGGGCCTGCTGACGGTGGGCTGACGCACGCCGCGCCCCCGGAGCGGGGGACCGTACCCACGCCAGAACCGAAACGAGGGGGACCGCATGGCCACCGATCACACGGGCGCGCGGCCCGTCCCGCTGCTCCGCATCGCACGGCTCTTCACCCCCTACCGCGGCCGCCTGGTGGCCGTCGTCCTGCTGGTCGCGGGCGGGGCGCTCACGGCCGTCGTGCCGCCGTTCGTCCTCCGGACGATGCTGGACGTCGCGCTGCCCGAGGGCCGGCTCGGGCTGCTCACCGCACTGGCCCTGACCATGCTCCTCCTGATCGTGGCCGGCATCGCGATGGGCGTCGCACAGGCCTTCCTGTCGGCGTCCCTCGGCCAGGCGGTCATGGACGACCTGCGCAACGCGGTCTTCTCCCACCTCCAGCGCATGCCCCTGTCCTTCTTCACCTCGACGCGGACCGGGGAGGTCCAGTCCCGGATCTCGAACGACATCGGCGGCATGCAGGCCACCGTGACCGGCACAGCGACCACCGTGGTGTCCGGAGCCATCACGGTGGTCGCCACCCTGGTGGCGATGTTCTCCCTGGACTGGCGCCTGACCGCGGTGTCCGTCGCCGTCCTCCCGCTCTTCGTCTGGCTCAGCCGGCGCGTCGGCGGCGAACGCCGCGCCCTCACCCGTGAGCGGCAGAACCTGCTCGCGGTGATGTCCACCCTGGTCGAGGAGTCCCTCTCGGTCAGCGGGTTCCTCCTGGGACGCACGATGGGCCGGACCGACACCGTGGTGAGCGAGTTCGCGAGGCGCTCGCGCGACCTCGCCGACCTGAGCGTCAGGTCCACCGCGGTCGGCCGCCGGCGGCAGTCGGCCGTCTCCATGGTGATCGCCGCCATGCCGATCGGCCTCTACTGGAGCGCCGGGGCCCTGGGGGACCACGGGCGGCCCACCGTGTCCGTCGGCACGATCGTCGCCTTCACCTCGCTCCAGCAGGGCCTCTTCGGCCCGACCGTCACCCTCCTCCAGTCCGCCATCGGATTCCAGAGCGCCCGCGTCATGTTCGAGAGGGTCTTCGAGTACCTGGACCTGGAGAGCTCCATCAGGGAACCGGCCCACCCCGTCCGGATCGCCTCACCGGCGGGCCGTCTGCGCTTCGAACACGTCCACTTCGCCTACCCCGGCACGCGACCCGTCCTCCACGACATCGACTTCGACCTCCCCGCCGGAGGGAAACTCGCCGTGGTCGGGGCCACCGGAGCGGGCAAGACGACCCTCGGCTACCTGATACCCCGCCTCTACGACGCCACCGGGGGCCGGGTCACCATCGACGGCGTCGATGTCCGCGACCTGAGCTTCGCCGACCTCGCCGAGACGGTCGGGGTGGTCTCCCAGGACGTCCACCTGTTCCACACCACCGTCGCCGACAACCTCCGCTTCGCGAAACCGGGGGCGAGCGACCGCGAACTGACGGCCGCCGCCGAGGCCGCCCACCTGCACGAACTGATCACGCGCCTGCCCGACGGCTACGACACACTCGTCGGCGAACGCGGATACCGCTTCTCCGGAGGCGAGAAGCAGCGCCTGGCCATCGCGCGCACCATGCTCAGGAATCCGCCGCTGCTGGTCCTCGACGAGGCCACCAGCGCCCTGGACACGTACACCGAGGCGAGCGTCCAGCGAGCCCTCGACGCCCTTTCCGCGGGCCGTACCACCGTCACCATCGCGCACCGGCTCTCCACCGTCCGCAACGCCGACCGGATCATCGTCCTGGACCAGGGGCGCATCGTGGAGACGGGCACCCACACCAGCCTCCTCCACCGGCGCGGCCGCTACGCCGCGCTGGTCCACGCGGGCCCGCCCGCCCCGGGGCGGCGCCCCGGCGCGCAGTTCCGGGAGGCCGGTGGAAAGGGCGAGTAGACGCGCCCACCGCCGGCGGACGGGAACCGGCGGAGGGGAATCCCGCCCTTCGCGCCGACGGTCGTCCACGGCTCACCGCGCGGGCGGGGTGGCGCGGCCCTACGGTGGTGATGTCGTTCCGCTCCCGGCGGCAGGAGGCCGCGCCGTGAAGCCGATCCCCGTCGGGCTGCGCCGGGCCTGTGTGGCCTTTGCCGCCGCAGGTGTGCTCATCGCCCCGGTCGCCGCGGGTTCCGCGTACGGGGCGCCCGCGCCGACCCGCGCGGCCCCCTCCCCGCCGGCGGACACCGGCTTCCCCAGGCTCACCCCGGCCGTCGCGGCGAAGCTCGACGCCGCCGTCCTCCGGACCCTGCGCGAAACCAGGGTCCCGGGCGTGATCGTCGGCCTGTGGGCGCCCGGCAAGGGCAGTTACGTGAAGGCCTTCGGCGTGGCCGACGAGGCGACGGCCGCCCCCATGACGACCGACCTCAGGTTCCGCATCGGCAGCGAGACCAAGACGTTCACGGTCACCGCCCTGCTGCGGCTCGTCGACCGGAAGAAGGCCGGCCTGGACGACCCCATCGGGCGGTACGTCGCCGGAGTGCCGAACGGCGACCGCATCACCCTGCGCCAGCTCGCGGGCATGCGCAGCGGGCTCTTCAACTACAGCGAGGACCCCGCCTTCGACAAGGCGCTCACCACGGACCCCGACCGCCCCTTCACCCCGCAGGAGTTGCTCGGGTACTCCTTCAGGCACCCGGTGCGGTTCGCCCCGGACGCCAGGTTCGAGTACTCCAACACCAACCTGATCCTGCTGGGCCTGGTGGTGGAGAAGATCACCGGCCGCCCGATCGGCGACGTCATCGCACAGGACGTGCTGAAGCCCGCGGGGCTGCGTCACACCCTCTTCCCGGTCGGCGCGCAGTTCCCGAGGCCGCACGCACACGGCTACACGAACCAGACCGCCAGTGGGAAGATCGAGGACTCCACCGACTGGAACCCCTCCTGGGCCTGGTCGGCCGGAGCGATGATCTCCGACCTCCAGGACCTGCGCAGCTGGGCGAAGACCGTCGCCACGGGCACCCTGCTGACGCCCGCCACCCAGGCCGAACGCCTCAAGACCCGGCCCATCGGCATTCCCGGCGCCGGCTACGGCCTGGGCATCTTCGACGTCCAGGGCTGGATCGGCCACAACGGGTCGATCCCCGGGTACGAGTCGCTGACCGTCTACCTGCCGCAGGAGAAGGCGACGATGGTCGTGCTGATGAACACCGACGTCACCGTCGGAGGCCAGGAACCCAGCACCCTCTTCGGCGAGGCGATCACGAGCGTCGTCACCCCCGGCCACGTCTACCCGGGTCACAAGCCGTCCGTGTCCACGGGCCGCTGACCGCCCGGTGCGCGGGACCGGATCCGTGCGTTATGCTGATCTTGTTCTCGCAGCCGTGGAAACACGGTGGTGGGACCGGCGTTGGTGGTCCAAGGAAAGACACCCCACTTCCCGTGGGGGAATGCAGGTGCAAGGCCTGCCCAGCGCTCTGCCGAAAGGCCCCGGCCTCCTCAGGGAGGCCGGGGCCTTCGTTGCGTTCGCCGAGATGGCGGCGCGGGTCAGCGGGCCGCGCCGAAGTCCTGCGTCCAGTACTGGCCCGGCTGCGCGAGGCCGACCCCGATCTCCTTGTAGGAGCAGTCAAGGATGTTCCGCTTGTGGCCCGGGCTGTTCATCCAGCCCTCCATGACCTTCGCGGCCGTGGGGTAGCCGTAGGCGACGTTCTCGCCGTACGTCCTCCACACGTACCCGGCGGCGGTGATGCGCTGCCCCGGATCGGAGCCGTCGGAGCCGGTGTGGGACATGGTGGCGTGGGCGGCCTGGTCGGCACTGTGGTCCTGTGCGGCCTTGGTGAGCTGCGCGTTGACCGTGACCGCCGGACACCCGACCGCCGCACGCTCCTTGTTGACGAGCGCGACGACCTCGGCCACGGGGCCGGAGGGCGCCGCGGAGGCTTCGGGGGTCGCGGGCGCCGCGGGGGCCGCCGTCTCGGCCGGCTGCTGCGCGGGCTGTGGTGCCTGCGGCTGCTCGGCGGTCGGCGCGCTCTCGTCCGCGGGCTCCACCGGCGGCTCGGAGGCCGGCTCGGAGGCCGGTTCGGCGACGGGCTCGGCGGGGGCCGCGGGGGCGGCCGCCTGGACCGGGGCTTCCACGGGCGGCTGTGCACCCGGGCCCCCGAAGGCAGGGGCGCCGCCCCAGGGCCGGCCGTCGTGCCCGGCGGCGCCGGCCGACGCGGGGCCGGAGCCCTGCGGGCCCAGGCACGCCATGGCGGCAGACGGTATGCCCACGAGCGCCAGGGCCCCGAGGGTGACGATTATTTTCCGATGGTGCGTCTTCTTACGGTGCTTCCGCATGCCTGACCTCACTCGGTGATCGCGAACCTTCCGGCGCCGGACCGCGAGGACGCCGGAGGAGCCGCCATTCTTAGAAACCCGGCAGCGGCCTGGCAAGCCGCGTCCCCCGCACCGCCGGGGGGCGCGAGGGCGTGGCTTGAATCGTCCGGAAGATCGTGCATTCCCCCGCCGCAGCCGGTCGGGCACGCACCTGACGCGGCACTAGGACCCCTAGCCACCAGCCACGTTGCCCCGGACAGGAGGGGAGGATCTGATTCCGTTTCTGGCAGAGCCCGGAATGTCCCTGTGAAATAGGTACAAAAGCCGAAATGTCGACGAGGGTGTGGCCGCTGCCGGGCGGCCAGGGTCACCGGGTGGGGCGTGACGCATGTCACGCGTCCGCAAGGGAACCGGAACGCCGCGGGTCCCGGTGGCCCGCAGCCCCCGCGTCACCGGCCCCGGGGGCGGCCGGTGGCGCCCGGGCCGTCAGATGCTGAGCTGTTCCACCAGCCTCCGCATGGTCTCGAAGGCGGGCTTGGGGGTGTAGTCGTCGGTGGTGAGGCCGAACCGGTGGAAGAGGCCCGGGCCGGCGCTGTCGGCGTCGCGGAGCGCGAAGTGCGTGTACCCGCTGAGGCCGAGTTCCTCCGCGCGCGCCGCGACGACGCCGAGCAGGGTTTCCACGACCTCGGCCTGGCGGCGCGCGGGCCGGTCCGGGCCGGTGGGCCAGCCGTGCTCGGTGATGTGCAGGGGCAGGTGCCCCAGGCCGGCCGGGGTCAGTACCGCGTCGCGGTGGTGCCGTAGCAGCCCTTCGACGGCGGCGGCGAGATCGGCGGTGGCCACGGGCCGGAAGACGTCGGGGAAGAAGTCCAGCCCCGCGTAGTCGAGGTCGGCGACGAAGCGGGCGCCGCCGAGGTCGGTCAGGTCGCCGACGAAGGAGGTGTCCGGCCCGAAGAGCGGGGTGGTGTTGAAGCCGATGAGCAGGTGGTCGAGCCCGAGCGCGCGGGCCTGCGCCCCGGCCGCGGACACTCCGCGCACGATCGCCTCGCGCACGCGCGGGTAGTAGCCGTCCAGCAGCGGGTTGGACGTGACGTTGGGTTCCTCCGTCACCTGGAGCGTGCGCGTGACCGCGCCGTACTGGACGACCAGTTCCCGCAGGAAGGCGCAGTAGCCGTCCACGTCCCCGGAGGAGGACCTGTACTGGGCCACCAGGTCGAGCCGCCGGCCGCGGACCGCGTACCGCCGGGCGTCGGCCGGCGTCGCCGTCGGGTGCGGGCCGCCGAGCCGGGTGGCGTCGTCGAAGCCCACGTACGCGCGTACGAGGAACGGGCGGTCCGCCCGCCCCTGGAGCCGGTCGAGGGCCGCGGTCACCCGGGCGGGGTCGTCGGCGGGTCCGGTGGCCAGGCCACCGCGGTCGTCGCCGGTGAGTCCGCCGGGGTAGATCCCGAAGAGTAATCCCCCGGGCGTTGTCGCCGTCATGTCGTCGCTTTCCCTTCGTTCCTTCGTTCGTTCATTCCTGCGTTCTGGCCGGTCCTGCTCCCGGCTTTCGGCCGGCCGGAGGCCAGGTCAACGCACCGGTGCCGATGTCGTCGAGGACGGAGTCGATCCAGGCGGTCTCGGCGCGTGCGAGGCAGAGCGCGTACTCGGCCTCGATGACGAACAGCCGGGGCGCGCCGGCCGAGAGGGCCTCGGCGAGGCGGCTCTCGTCCGCCGCCGTGCGTTCCCGGAGGCGCCCGACGCGCTCGGTCAGCGCTTCGGCGGCGCCGTCGGGCCCCAGAGCGCCCAGGTAGGTGACGGCTCCGAGGAAGCGGGAGAACTCCCGCTCAGGGTTGCGGATCTGGGAGTCCAGCCGCCGCACCAGTTCCGCACGGCCCGCCTCCGTCAGCTCGTAGACGGTCCGCTCGGGCCGGTTCCCCGAGCGCTGCTGGCCCCGGGCGGACACCCAGCCGGCCTCGGTCATCGCGGCGACGGTGTTGTAGAGGGTGCCGCGCGTCATCGCCGCGGCATGGCTGTCGCTGCGTTCCCGCAGCTCGGACAGCATCTGGTAGGGGTGTGCGGGCTGTTCCAGGAGGAGGCCCAGCACGGCCAGCACGATCGGGTTGTCCAGAGCTCGACGAGGCATGGTCGAAATCTATCAGTCCAAATAGACTATTGGTGAGGGAGGGAGGAATCTTCGCTCGCGGCGAAGGGCGGGCGAGGCGCGGCCGGACGGCGCGGGTGGAGGTGCTTGATGGTCGCGACGGTCGCAGGCCGGGGCGGCGCGCAGGAGGGTCGCGCGGCGCCCCGGCTGCCCGAGGCGAGCAGGAGGAGCCCGACATGTCCGTGGCAGACACCGAGGTAGACGTCCTGATCGTCGGGGGCGGGCCGGTCGGGCTCACCGCGCGGGCGCTGCTGGAGCGCTGGGGCGTGCGCACCCTGCTGGTCGAGAAGCGCCGGGCCCTGTCGCCGTTTCCCCGCTCCCGGCTGGTCAACGCGCGCTCGATGGAGGTCTACCGTCAGCTGGGCCTCGCCGACGGGATCGCGTCCCGCGCCTTCGGGCCGCGGTTCGGCCACATCCGATTCCGCGACACCCTGTGCGGGGGCGACTTCGCCAGTGCGCCGGTGGCCGGGGTCAACGCGCCGATCCCGGAGAGCCCGGTGATCGGAGTGGTCACCTCGCAGGACCGGCTGGAGCCGGTCCTGCTCGCCGCCGCCGAAGCGCGGGTGCGGTTCGGAGTCGAGCTCGCCGGCCTGGCCGAGGGGCCGCGGGACGTCGTGGCCTCGCTGGTCGACCACCGCCACGACGGGGCGCGCACGCGCGTCCGCGCCCGTTACGTGCTGGCCGCCGACGGAGCCAATTCCTCCGTACGGCGACGGCTGGGGATCGGGACCACCGGCCCCGGCGCGCTGGGCGACTTCACCACGGTCGTCTTCGACGCCGACCTCGGCCGGTGGTGCGCCGACCGGCCGGCCGGCGTCTACTTCACCGCGCACGGCTCCTTCGCCCCGCTGTACCCCGAAGGGGGCTGGGCCTGGTTCGGGCCCACCCCCGAGGACCCGGCGGACGTCGACTGGCCCGCTCTCCTCGCGCGCGCCCTCGGCCCCGGTGACGGCGTACGCGCCGACGTGCTGCGGGTCCAGCACTGGGTGATGAACGCCTTCGTCGCCGAACGCCTGCGCAGCGGCCGGATCCTGCTGGCGGGCGACGCCGCCCACGCCGTCCCGGTCTTCGGCGGTCTGGGCATGAACGCCGGTCTCGCCGACGTGCACAACCTGTGCTGGAAGCTGGCCGGCGTCCTGCGGGGCTGGGCCGGCCCCGGCCTGCTGGACACCTACGAGCCCGAACGGCTACCGGTGGCCGGGCGGACGCTCCGCCGGACGGTGGCCAACACCCGACGCGCGCTCGACGTACAGGGGCGGCGCCGCGAGCGGTGTGCGTCGGGTGGGCCGGCCCGGCACGAAGAGGTCGAACTGCCGTGGTCGGAGGGGTTCTTCGCCCAGCTCGGTCTCGTACTCGGTGTCGCCTACCGGTCCGGCGCCGTGCTCGGCGGCGACGGCACGGCTCCCGACGCGGACCACCCGGCGGCCCTGGACACGGACGGCGGGCACACGGACGTTGCGGAAGCGGAGGGCGCGGACGGCGCGGACACGCACTACGTCCCCACCGCCGAGCCGGGCCACCGCATGCCGCACCTCTGGCTCACCCGCGACCGCTCCACGCTCGACGCCCTCGGCCCGTGGTTCACCCTGCTCACCGCGGACCCCGCCCTCTGGGCACGCCAGAGCGCCCCGCCCTGGCCGTTGCGGATCGAGCCGCTCAGCGGCGAGCACGCGCAGCGCTGCGGCCTCGCCCCGCACGGAGCGCTGCTCGTCCGCCCCGACGGCCACATCGGCGCCCGCTGGCGAGGACGCCCGCCCGCCGCCTCCAGCCTCCACGACGCACTCACCACGATCACCTCCGCGCCCCGCCCCTGACGGCCCGTACGCACCCGACCCGTCAGCCCCGGCGGAACCAGCGGCGCACACCGGACGGGCCGGGGCCGGCCGCGGGCGGACTCTGCGCGGGGATCGGGGAGGGCGCCGCCGCCGCGAAGGGCGGAAGGGTCTTGAAGCCGTCGTGCAGGGTCACGGTCTCGGTGACGCGGTGCAGCGCGGCCCGTACCAGGGTGAGCGGGTGGTCGGGGAACTCGGCGTCCCACTCCTCGTGGTCACCCACGTGGTACGGCAGTCCTCCCTCGACGCCGGGCCCGTACGGATGCGGGGCGAAGTACCGCTCCGGACCCGTACGGGCCAGGACGACGGCCTCCCGGAGCCCGGTCGTCGCTCCCTCACCGGCCTGGACCTTCACCGTGGCGCTGCACGTGGCCCGCGGCACCGTCCACGAGCCGAGGAACACCTGTCCGTGGCCGTTCGGCCGCCGGACCTTGACGAGCTGTCGGACGGCGGGGACGGAGTCCACCTCGCCCACCACGGCCTCGATCAGGCCCGCGCCGGCCGCTGCGACGGACCGGGCGAGCCCGTGGCGGAGTCGGCCGGGGTCGTCGAGAGGGGCGGGCAGGTCCGGGACGAGGCCGAAGAAGTGGACCGACAGGACGAGGCCCCGCGCGTCGGTCCACACCCCCGGCTCCTGTTCGGTGAATCCGGTGAGGTCGAGGTGGGTGATCGGTGTCATGCCGCTCATCATCGCCGAGTGCACCCCGCGCGCTCCTCCGCCGGGGTGGTTCCCGGCGCTCCGGCGGGAGTGGTGCGGCACGTTCCGCGGGGTGCGGGCACGGCCGGGTACGAAGCTGTGCGCTGCTTCCCGTACGACGCGCGAGGACCGGAGGTCCGTACCCCCATGACCCACGCACACCCCAGACCGGCGCGGCCGCGCCGCGGACCCGGCGGGAGGGCCGGGCTGCCGGCCGCGCTCGGCCTGGTCCTCGTACTCCTGCTGCCCGGCACCGCGCTGGCCGCCCCGGGAGACCTGGATCCCGCCTTCGGCCCCGGCGGCCGGGTGACGACCGCCTTCCCCGGGTTCGCGGAAGGCCACGACGTCGCACGGCAGGCCGACGGCAAACTGGTCGTGGCGGGCCTGAGCGAGGGCGGCTTCGCCCTCGCCCGCTACGACACCGACGGCACCCTCGACACCACCTTCGACGGTGACGGCCGGGTGACGAGCGACTTCGGCGGTGGCGCGCACGTGGCCAACGCGGTGGCGGTGCAGCCCTCGGACGGGAAGATCGTCGTGGCGGGCACCACCGAGGTGCCCGGGGAGGGCGGCGGCTGCTGCTTCTTCTCCGTGGCCCGCTACAACACCGACGGCAGCCCGGACGGCGGCTTCGGCGACGGAGGCCTCGTACGGGTCGACGAGTTCGGCGGGTCCGCGGACGGTGCGGACGTGGCGGTACAGCCCGACGGCAGGATCATTGCCGCGGGCAAGGGTGCCGGTGGCGGTTTCGCACTGGTCCGCCTGACCAGCGGCGGAAGCCTCGACCCCAGCCTCGGCGGGGACGGAGCGGTGGTCGCGGGCTTCACCCCGGCCTCGCCCCAGGACGCCGGGGGCACCGCCCGCGGCATGGCCCTCCAGCCGGACGGCAAGGTCCTCGTGGTCGGCTACGTGGGCAGCACCGCCTTCGACATCGGCGTCGCCCGCTACAACACCAACGGCACCCTCGACACCACCTTCAGCGGCGACGGCATGGTCACCGCGGACTTCGGCGGCACCGAGTTCGGCAACGCCGTGGCGGTGCAGCCGGACGGGAAGGTCGTCGCCGCGGGTGACGGAGGCGCGGGCGTCGCCCTGCTGCGCTACAACGCCGACGGCAGCGCCGACACCGGATTCGGGACCGGCGGGCGCCGCTCCGTCGCCTTCCCCGGTGACGGCGGGGGCGCGTCCGCCCTGGCGCTCCAGCCGAACGGCAAGATCGTCATCGCGGGGCAGGCCGACGACCCCGGCAGTTCCGAGGCCAACGACTTCGGCCTGGCCCGCTTCAACCCCAACGGCACCGTGGACACCGGCTTCGGCGGCGACGGCTTCGTGGTCACCGGCTTCGGGGACTTCGACGCGGCCCGCGGGGTGCTCGTACAGCCGGACGGGAAGATCGTCGCAGCGGGCCACACGGCCGGCTCCGCCTTCGCCCTCGCCCGCTACGAGGGCGGCGACGGCACACCCCCGCCGCCGCCGAGCGCCGACCTGTCGGTGACGAGGACCGGAACGACCGCCGTCAGCATCGGAGACCGCGCCTCGTACACGGTACGGGTCTCCAACCGGGCGTCCTCCACCGCGACCGCGACCGGCGTCAGCCTGTCCGACACGCTCTCCGGGGCCGGTGCGACCCTCACCTCGGCCACCACCTCCCAGGGCACCTGCACGACCACGGCGACCGCGGCCACCTGCGCCCTCGGCAGCCTGGCTCCCGGTGCGAGCGCGACGGTGACGGTCACGGCCGAACCGCGGGCCACCGGCACGCTCACCGGCACGGCCAGGGTCACCGCCACCCAGCCGGACCCGGCCGCCGCCGACAACACGGCCGCCTCCACCACCTCGGTGAACAACGCACACGGCTGCACGGTCATCGGCACCAGCGGAGCCGACACCCTGAACGGCGGCTACTCCAACGACGTGATCTGCGCGCTCGGCGGCAACGACACCGTGCGCGCGAGCTACGGCAACGACACCGTCTACGGCGGCTACGGCAACGACAACATCGACGGCGGCTACGGCGACGACACCCTCGACGGCGGACCCGGCACCGACATCCTGACCGGCTCCTACGGCAACGACCGCCTCACCACCACCGACGGCGTCGCGGGCAACGACACCGCCAACGGCGGCAGCGGCACCGACACCTGCACCACCGACCCCGGAGACATCCGCATCAGCTGCCCCTGACACGGGCCCGATCCGCCCGCCGTGCCGTCGCCGCCCCCGCGACGACGGCACGCGCGCGTCCCGCCCCGTCCCGCTCAGCCCGCCGGGACCGTCACCGTCGGGGTGTTCCACCCGGAAACACGCAGCCGCGGCGCGGCCCCGCGCAGGTCGCCGGTCCGGTAGGTGGCCGTCAGCGTCGCCGACTCGCCCGGCCACAGGCTGATCTGGTTGTCGCTCCACCGCACGGGCAGGACCGGCGCGCCCCCGGCGCCCACCAGATGGACGTCGGTGAGCAGGGCCGGTGTGCTCCCCGTGCCCGCGTGGCGCACCGTCACCGTCGTCGTGGACGTCCCGGAACCGTCGTCCCGCGTCGTCGAGGCCGTCGCCGAGACGGCCGTCCGCGCCATCGTGTCCAGCCCCGTCAGATCGGCGTAGGACGTGGTGGGGGTGTGGTACCAGTCGGTCTCCGCGTAGTCGAGCACGTCCGCCTCGGTGGACAGCCAGTAGACGTTGCGGCTCACCTCCCGCCCGGCACGGTCGGTGAGCAGCAGCCGCGCCAGGTAGGTGGTGGACAGGCCCGGGACCGAGGCGGGGAGGGTCAGCGCGGTCGTGCTCGCGCCGTCGCCCGCGACGTCGAGCCCGGTCACCGTCCGGTCGTACGCCGGCTCGCCGTCCGTGCCGAAGAGCGTGACCCGCGCCGTGAGCCCGAAGGCCCCGGACGGCCGGTTGTTGACGACCGTCACCGCGCGGTCGTCGTAGCCGTACTGGACGTGCAGGGGCTCGTTCGCCTTCTTCGCCCCGAAGTAGGCGCCGCCCTGGTCGAGGTAGCGGTCCACCAACTGCCAGTGCAGCGAGGTCCAGCCGCTGTTGAACATCCAGTAGATGACGCCGGTGGACGGTTCGGAGGCGTCCTTGGCGTTGCGGGCGTACGCCTCGAACTGCGCGCGCACGCTCTCGTACTGCGCCAGCTGCGCCTTGCGCACGTAGTCCTCCAGGCCGGTGGCAGGACCGTAGCGGTTCGACAGCGCCTCGTCGTACAGCCGAAGCGTCGAGAAGGTCGCCGAGGGGGAGCGGTGGTACTGGGCGGCGGACGGATCCTTCCAGAGGGTCTCCAGCTCGGCCGGCGACATCATGCGGCGCAGCGTGTCGAGGGTCGGGACGTCCGGGCCGGAGCTGGTCTCGGAGTTGAAACCCGTGGCCCCGCCCTCCCGCTTGTCGTACCAGTACGAGGGCGGGACCCAGTCGTAGGGGCCGGTCATCTTCATCCCGGAGTTCCCGCTGATCGGCGCGGAGGCGTTGGAGGCCGCGGGGATCACCGGGGCCGTCCAGTCGGCGGCCTTCAGAGCGTCGAGGTACCCCTGTTCGATGGTCCGGTTCGGCGCGAAGTCGCTGCCGATCAGGAAGGAGGCGACGCTGGGGTGGTGGCGGAGCCGGGCCGCTTCGGCGGCCATGGAGGCCTTGGCCACCGGGTAGTCGGCGGCCTCCCACCGCTCGCCGGCCTCGGTGCCGTTGACCTCCCCCTCCCACTTGCCGCAGCACTCCCAGCCGGGAAGCGTCAGGATCCCGTACCGGTCGGCGAGGTCGAAGAACTCGTCGGGTTCGATGTGCCCTTCCAGACGCAGGGTGTTCAGACCGAGGTCGAGGGCGTACCGCAGCCGGTCCTCGACGTACGCCGGGTCCCAGCGCAGGAACTCGTCGGGGGACCAGCCGCCCCCCTTGATCAACAGCGGGCGGCCGTTGACCTCGTACTGCCGGGCGCCGTCGGCGTTCAGCGGGGCCCGCACCTCACGGATCCCGAAGGACTGGTGCGCGGTGTCGGAGGGAGTGCCGTCCACGGTCGCGGTCAGGTCGAGCGCGTACATCGGCTGCGCGCCCATCGCCGCGGGCCACCACACGCGGGGCGCGCGCAACCGGAGCGCGGGGTGGTCGGCGGGGGAGAAGACCACGGCCTTGGTCTCGTGCGGCCCGAGGGTGACGCTGCGGCTGACGGCGGCCGGACCGGCGGTACCGGACACCGTGGTGGTGACGGTGGCGGACGAGTCGTTGCGCACCCGCGCCTTGACGGTCAGGTCGGCGGAGGACATCGACGGCAGGGCCAGGGAGGTCACCACGTGCGCGTCGCCCAGGGCGACCGGTCCGCCGCGGCGGACCGTCACGTCCCGGACCAGGCCCATGTTCCCGTCGGGCGGAGGTTGCAGCCAGTCGAGCCAGCCCGTCGTGAGCCGCTTGCGCGGATCGTTGGGCTGGACCCGGAAGGCGACCGTGTTGGTGCCCGCCGTGATCAGGCCGGTGACGTCGAGTTCGTGCCGGGTGTACGCGCCCGCGACCGCGGTCGCCGGGGAGACGAGGCGGCCGTTGACGAAGACGTCGGCGGCGGAGATCACCCCGCTGAAGTCCAGGTACGTACGGACGGCCGGGTCGGTGACGACGAAGTCGGACCGGTACCACCAGGGCACGGCGAAGTCCGCGGCCGGGACCCGCTTCAGGTTGGTGGAGTAGAAGGGGTCGGGGTGGACACCGGCCGCGAGCAGGGCCGCGAGCACGGTGGAGCGGGAGCCGGCCGGATACCAGCCGGCCGTCCGGTAGCCCGGCCTGGAGACGGTTGCCCCCGGGTCCACGACCTCGGCGGTCGACCGGATCGCGTACCCGGACAGGACGGTCCGGCTGCCCGGTACCGACCCGACCCGGGTCACCGCGGGCCCGGCGGCGGGCCGCGGAGCGGGCGGCACCCGGGAGGTGCCGGCGGTGAGGGTCAGGAACAGGGCGACGACGGCCAGGGTGGCGGTCCGTCCGCGCAGGAGGGTGCGGCGGTGGAACAAGGGGGGTCCTCCCGCGGGGGACGGGGCCGGGATTCCGCGCGGTGCCGAGTCTGCCACGGCCGGGCCCGCGGACGGCGGCGACAGCCCGTGGGGCGTGCCCGCGAGTACGGCGGCACCCCGAGGGTGGTCCGGGGTCCGCGCCGACGGTGGCATCCTGGTGTGCGGTTTCGTGGCCGCTGTCCGGCCGGGTTGGTCCTCGTCGGCCGGGAGTGCGCGCTGAACACCGTCATAGCCGAGTCGCTGTCGCTCGCCCTGTTGCTGGGCGTGCTGGCCTTCGCCGTCATACGGCCGCGCGGGCTGCCCGAGGCCGCCGCCGCCGTACCGGCCGCAGCGGCGCTGATCGGGCTCGGGGTGGTCTCCCCGCAGGCCGCGTGGGAGCAGACCCGCGAGCTGCTGCCGGTGGTCGGCTTCCTGGCGGTGATCCTCGCGCTCGCCCGGCTCTGCGCCGACGAGGGACTGTTCCGGGCGGCCGGTGACGCGGTGGCCCGCAGGTGCGGGAGCAGTCCGAAGACCCTGCTGGGCGGGGTGTTCGCGGTCGCCGCGGTGATCACCGCCGCACTGAGCCTGGACGCGACCGTGGTGCTGCTGACCCCGGTCGTGTTCGCCACGGCCGCCCGCATCGGCGCCCGGCCCCGGCCGCACGTGTACGCGACCGCCCACCTGGCGAACTCCGCCTCCCTGCTCCTGCCCGTCTCCAACCTGACCAACCTGCTGGCCTTCACCGCCAGCGGCCTGTCCTTCACCCGGTTCGCCGCCCTGATGTCCCTTCCCTGGGTGGCCGCGATCGCCGTCGAGTACGCGGTGCTGCGCCGCTTCTTCCGGGCCGACCTGGCCGCCGTACCCGCCGGGCGGACGGGCACCGGGGAGGACGCCGCGCCGGTGCCCCGGTTCACGCTGGTGGTCCTCGTACTGACGCTGGCGGGATTTGCCCTGGCCTCCTTCGCGGGGGCCGGTCCGGTCTGGGCCGCCCTCGCGGGCACCCTCGTCCTGGCGGGCCGCGCGCTGGCCCGGCGCAGCACGACGCCGCGCCGGCTCGTCGCCTCCGCCGCACCCGCGTTCTGCCTGTTCGTCCTGGCCCTGGGCGTCGTCGTACGGGCCGTGGTCGACCACGGCCTCGGCGACGCCCTCGCCACCGTCCTTCCCACGGGCGACTCCCTGCCCGCCCTGCTGGCCACGGCCGCGGTCGCCGCGCTCCTGGCGAACCTGATCAACAACCTGCCGGCCGTCCTGGCCCTGCTCCCGCTGGCCGCCCCGGCCGGCCCAGGCCCCGTCCTCGCCGTGCTGATCGGCGTGAACATCGGCCCCAACCTGACCTACGTCGGCTCGCTCGCCACCCTGCTGTGGCGGCGCATCCTCCACGACCACGACGACCGGGTGGCCCTCGGCGAGTTCAGCCGCCTCGGGCTGCTGACCACTCCGGCAGCGCTCGCGGCGGCGGTGACCGCGCTCTGGGCCGCCCTGGGCGTGATCGGTCCCTGAGCGTGAATCGGTCCCCGAGCGTGAATCGGCCCCTGAGCCCGGCCGGACCCCCGGACCTCGGGGTGTCCGGCGGAGCGCGGGCCGGCCGCGTCCGTCAGACGGTGGTGCGGCGGTCCACCGTCCGTGGTGCGCGCACGCGCGGCGGTACGGCGGCCGTCACGGCCGGAGGCCGGCGATCAGAGCCGAGGTCATGGCGTGTTCGAGGGGCCCGGTGTTCCAGGTGGCGCGCATCGGGCTGACCGCGATCCGGCCGGCGCCGAGGGCCTCCACGTCCGAGCCCCTCACCCCCGGGCGGAGACGGGGTCTCACGTCCACCTTCCAGGTGCCGTCGCCCGAGTCGGTGAAGTCCGCCGCGAGGATCGGCTGCGGGTCCTGGAACGTGACGGCCACACCGGAGGCCGCGCCCCTGCCGTCCGGACCGACCACGGGGTGGTTCACGTTCAGGCCGACCCCCTCGGGCAGCAGCGGCCCGGACCTCGCGCGCGACCGCAGCCGGTCGATCAGTCCGACGGCGAAGTCGACCGTCGGGTCCATCGCGTTGACGGTGGTGACCGGATCGGGTACCGAGACGCCGCCCGTGCTCAACGCGATCGCGGGCACACCGGACTCCAGTGCCGCGACCGCGCCGCCGACCGTACCGGAATGGGTGGCGAGACCGGCCACGTTCGGGCCGTAGTTGGTGCCGGACACCACCAGGTCGGGGGCGCGTCCCCCGAACACCTCGGAGAGGCCGAAGGCCACCGAGTCGCCCGGAGTGCCGTCGACGGCCCACACCTTCGGCTCGGGGTGCTCCACCCGGATCGTGGAGGCGCTCGTCGTCTTCGTGCCCGTGCCGCTCTGGTTGGTGAGCGGGGCGACGACGGTGACGTCGTGGCCGGCGGCGGTCAGCCGCGCGAACGCCTTGCGGATGCCGGGCGCCTCGTAGCCGTCGTCATTGGTGAGCAGGATCCGCAGCGGGGGCGCGGTCACGGGTACGGGCCGAGGTGAGGCGACCGCGGGAGCGGTACCCGAGAGGGCCGTGGTGCACAGGATCAGCAGGGCGGGCGGAAGGAATCGCTTGCGGCTCACAGGGGGCTCCTTGGGAGGGAGGAACGGGGGCGGGGAGGCCGTCGGACGCGCGGTCCGGGGCCGACGGCCGTGGAGGGTGGAGGTCCGGCGGCGACGGCCGGGGGCGGGGGCGACGGGGCGGGTCGCGCGCCGTTCGGGGCACCGTCGAGGGGTGGGACGGGGTGCGGTGGCGGTGGCGCCGACGAGGGTGGCCTCCGGGGTCACCGGGTGCCGTGCCCGAGGCCGCGGGCCGCGGACGATCCATCGTGGTTACACGTGTCATCCGGAGTGCTGGGAAATGTGTAGCACCCATTCCGGGGCCCCGCCAGAGCCTGGACGCCGTCGTCGTGGGGATCGTGGCCTCGGTGAGGGTGCGGCGCGGGGAGTGGCGGAATCGGCCGCCGCGCCCCTTCTTGACGCGTGTAACCTCGGCCGTAGGCAGGCACGAACCGAGCACGAGGAACGTCGAGCGACGTCATGGCCGAAGAAACCGCCGAAGAAGCCCCCGAAGAAACCCCCGTCCACGCCCCGATCACCAGCGCCGACGTGGCCCGCCTCGCAGGGGTGTCGCGCGCCACCGTCTCCTTCGTCCTCAACGGCACCCGGGGCCACCGGGTCAGCGAAGCCACGCGCGCCCGCGTCCTCGACGCCGCCCGCCGGCTCGGATACGTCCCGCACGCCGCCGCCCGGTCCCTGCGTGCCGGACGCAGCAACCTCGTCCTCCTTCCGGCATCGGTTTCGGCGATCGGCCGCCTCGTGAGCGAATGGGTCGACGACCTGTACGGCGAACTCGACCGCCACGGCTACACGGCGGTCCTGCACGCCGGCCGGTTCACCGACCCCGTCGACGCCGCGCGGGCCTGGGCCGAACTGCGCCCGGCGGCGGTCATCGCCCTCGACGGCGACCGGCTCACCGGCCCGGCGGCCGACCTGCTGCGCCGCGCCGGGGTGCGCGGGGTACTGGCCTTCGCCTCGGGCCCCGTGCCCGGCGTCCACACCGTCGCCTTCGACCACGCCCGCATCGGCGCGACCGCCGCCGAGCACCTCATCGCCCGCGGCCGGACCCGGATCGGGGTCGTCCTGCCCCGCGAGCGGGGCCTCGCCGCCTTCGCCCGGCCGCGCCTGGCGGGGGTCGAGTCGGTCGCCGCCCGCCACCCGGCCACCGTCACCCCGGTAGAACTGGCCTACACCCGGGAGTCCGCGACCGGGCTCGCCCGGCGCTGGAGGAGCCTGGGCTTGGACTCCGTCTTCGCCTACAACGACGAGTACGCCGCGCTCCTCCTGAACGCGCTCCGGGCCGAGGGCGTCACGGTGCCCGACGAGGTCGCGATCGTGGGCTCGGACGATCTGGTCCTCTCCGGGCTCCAGGAGCCGGCGCTCACCACGATCCGGCTGGAACTGCCCACGCCGGCCCGGATCGCGGACGCCGTGCACGAGCTGATCGAAACCGGCGCGACCGGGCCCCTCCCGGCGACGGAGTCCGTCCTCGTGCACCGCCGGTCCTCCTGACCTCCCGGCCTCCCGGCCTCGCGGCCTCGCGGCCTCGCGGCCTCGCGGCCTCGCGGCCGCACGGGCTCCGGACGGCGGGTCCGTGCCCCCGGCCGTAGGGTGGAACTGCCAGAGGAGGCGCCGTAGCGACATCGCCCCGCGGCAGAGCGCGTCCCGTCAGCGGGGCCGCGTGCCCGCCCCGTTCCGCGGCCGCCCGAGAGCGGCCGCCGCCGGAGGCCGGGGCCCGCCGACGGCTCCCCACGACCCCCTACGAAGGGGAATGTCCATGCGCAGCAAGAACAGCCGGATCCGTCGCGTGTGCGCCGTCGCCTGTACGGCCCCGCTGCTGGCGCTCGGCGGTGCCCTCACCGCGAGTGCCGCCCCGGCGGCGACGGCGGTGGCTCCGGCCGCCGTCACCCGCGCCGTGCAGCAGTCCTCCCCGGGCGAGATCCTCTCCCTGGTCAACGCCGAACGGGCCAAGGCCGGTTGTGAGCCCCTCAAGGAAGACTCCCGGCTCATGCAGGCCGCCCAGGCGCACGCCGATGACATGGCCGCGAACCACCTCACCGCGCACACCGGATCCGACGGTTCCAGTGACCTGCAGCGGATGGAACGGGCCGGCTACTCACCCGCCGGACCTTCCTCCGAGAACGTCTCCGGGCCGGGCCACAACTCGTCGAAGTCCCACGTCGACGGCTGGTTGGCCAGCACCCGAGGGCACCGCGCCGCCATGTTGAACTGCACCTACAAGGAGACCGGGATCGGGACGAGCGGCGAGTACGCCGTCCAGCTGTTCGCCGTCCAGTCGCGGTAGCGGCGGACAGCGGCGCCGTGCGCCACGCCCGTGACGGCCGCCGGGCCGGGGCGCCCGCGGCCGCCCCCCGGCGGTCGCGGGCGGCTCCCCGCCGGTGCGCGGGGGTGGCGCGGCCCGGTGCGAGAAGGCTCAGGTCCCGGCCGCCTCCAGGTGGCGGGCCAGGAACGCCACGCTCTGCGCGACGATCGCCGGGACGTCCGGGGAGCCGAGGAAGACGTGGTCGGCGCCCTCGACGGGGTGCAGGAGGACCTCGCCGCCCGCCTCGGCCAGGGCGCGGGCGAGCGCCTCGCTCTGGCTGAAGGGGACCAGGCCGTCACGGGTCCCGTGGACCAGCAGGAACGGCGGCGGCTTCGGGCCCTGCGCCGCGTACGTCACCGGGCTCGCGGCCCGCGCCAGTGCCGGTCGCTCCGCCTCGGTGCCGCCCAGGAGGGCGGCGTACGGGTCGGGGAACCCGGTGCCGGCCATCTGCGCGGGCACGGGGTGCCCGGCGAGGGCGACGAGGTCGCAGACCCCGTACCAGTCGACGACGGCCCGCACCCCGGTGTCTCCCGTGCCGACTCCGTGCGCGCCCTCCAGGGCCTCGGCGTCCGTGCTGCCGGGGCCGACGAGGCCCGCCAGCGCCGCCAGGTGGCCCCCCGCGGACTCGCCCCACACGGCCAGCCGGTCCGGGTCGACGCCGAGGGCTCCGGCGAAGTGGCGGACGTAGCGGATCGCGGCCTTCACGTCGTGGAGCTGCGCGGGGAAGGGGGCTTCGAGGCTGTGCCGGTAGTCGATGGAGACGAGCGCGAGCCCGGCGCCCAGGACCGAGCCGTGCAACAGGGCGGCGGGCACGGTCGGCGGCGGGTAGCGGCGGTCGCCGTCCAGCCAGCCGCCGCCGTGGATCCAGACGACCGCCGGGAACGGTCCCGCGCCGGCGGGGACCCGTACGTCCAGGAGGCGGGGGCGGTAGCCGGGCGTGGTGGCGTAGGTGATCCCGTCGAAGCGGCGGACGCCGTGCTCGTCCGTCACGGCCGGCACGGGGGGCCGGTAGGGCGGGGGAGGCCAGGTCAGGTCGGCCGGGTCGGGCTCCGCCGGGGCGGGCTCGGCCGGGTGCGATCGCGTCATCGCGGCCCTTCTGTCGGCCCCGGGCGCTGCGGCGCTTTGTCCGGAATGCTTGCGCGTGGAGCCTGGGGGGAGGTAGCGTGTTACACGTGTAATCACGACTCTAGCGACGCGTTTCCCCCGGCGACAAGCCCTCCGGCCGTCCGGCCGTCGGAACGGTTACACGAGCCGCCCACCCCTCCGGGACGGGCTCCGTCGCGCCTTTCCTCTGGGAGCACCCCATGCTCACCGCAGCCCCCCGCCCGGCCTCCGTCGGGACCTTCGTCCACTCGGTCGCCGCGCCCACCGCCGCGAGCGTTCCGCTGGTCCGCCGCCGCGTCCGCGCCGTGCTCGAAGGCTGGCGGATAGCCGCCGACCTCGCCGACACCCTGCTGCTGGCCGTCAGCGAGCTCGTGGGCAACGTCGTCCGGCACGCCGCCGAAGAGACCGGACGGATGGACGTCCGCCTCGCCTGCGACCGCGGATGGCTGCGTCTGGAGGTCGCCGACGGAGCGGCCGCCCTGCCGCGGCTGCCCGCCGGACCTGCCGACGCCGTCACCCGGGACGCCGAGGGCGGGCGCGGACTGCTGCTCGTTCAGCTGCTGGCCGCCGAGGCGGGCGGCGAACTGCTCGTCACCGCCGACGAGTTCGGCAAATCGGTGCGGGTGCGCGTCCCCGCTGCCTGAACCGCGGCGCCCCGCCTGTCAGGGCCCGTCGATCAGCGCCCGTCGATCAACGCGCCGCGACGGCCCGGCCCGGTGCGGGGCGCGGGGTGCGGACCCGGGGTGCCGGGGCCAGCGCCGCGCGCAGTGCCGGGACCAGGACGCGGCGGGCTTCCGTCGGGGTGAGCGCCGCCGGGGTGGGGAGGGGGTTGAGGTAGCGGGTGTAGACGAGACCGCCGAGGATCGTCACCACGGCCGTCGCCCGCGCCGTCGCGTCCCGGCCTCCGAGGAATTCAACGAGCCGGGCCAGCAGTTCGTGTTCCAGGTACTCGCGGATCGCCTCGGCCGCCTCGTCGCCCCGGGCGGTGAGCCGACGGAAGCCGGCGTCCTCCCACAGGCCCGTCACCGCGTCGACCAGGCGGTCGGGGAGGGTGGCCGGATCTCCGCCGAGGACGTCGTCCACCGTCAGCGCGGTGGCGCACTGGAACTGCATCACGTCCGCGAACAGGCCCTTCTTCGAGCCGAAGTGGTACGAGATCAGGGCCGGGTCTACCCCGGCCGCCCCGGCCACCGCGCGCAGGGTGGTGCCGCGGTAGCCGTGCTCCAGGAACAGCGAACGGGCCGACGCGACGATCGACTCGCGGGTCGGCGGATTGCCCCGGGGGCGGCCCCGGGGGCGGGCGGGGACGGCGACGTCGTTATTCATCAGCGTTGAGCCTGCGTTTCGTGATCGGCACAGTCAAGGGCGTTCCACCGACCACACGAAAGGACTCCCCGACATGATGCGCATCGCGGTATTCGGCGCGAACGGTCCGACCGGACGCCACCTCACCGACCAGGCCCTCGCCGCCGGCCACGAGGTCGTCGCCGTGACCCGCCGCCCCGGCTCCCTCCCCGCACGGCCCGGTCTCACCGTCGCCGTCGCCGACGCCACCGACCCGGTGGCGGTGAGCGCCGCGATCGACGGAACGGACGCCGTGCTCTCCGCGCTGGGCACACGCCCCGCCGGCGGGACCGTCACCACGTACTCGGCGAGCGCCACCGCGATCACCTCGGCCATGGCCCGCCACGGTGTCCGGCGCCTGCTGGCCGTCACCTCCAGCGTCGCCGACCCGAACTGGCGCCCCACCGGCGCCCACTTCTTCAACCACGTCTTCGACCCCCTGGTGAACCGACGGCTCGCCCGCCCGGTGCACGAGGACATGCGCCGCATGGAGGCAGCCGTCCGGGAGACCGACCTCGACTGGACCCTCGTCCGCCCCTCGGGCCTGTTCGAGCACCCCGTCGTCACCGACTACCGCACGGCCGAGAACAGCGCGGACGGCGTGTTCACCGCCCGTACCGACCTCGCCGCGAGCATGCTGCGCGAACTGGGGGAGCGGCGCTACCTCCGTACGGCCATGGGCGTCATCACCACGGCCGTGAAGCCGAACATCGCCAAGCTGGTCTGGAACGAGGGCGTGAAGAAGAAGTGAGCCGCCCGGCGAGCCCGTCCGTCCGACTCCCTTCCACGGCGGCCGAGTTCCTCGACCGTCCCGATCCGGGCGTCCTCACCACCCTGCGCGCCGACGGCACCCCCCACGCCGCCCCCGTCCGCTTCACCTTCGACGCCGCCGACGGCCTCGTGCGGGTGACCACCCGGGCGGGGGCGCGCAAGGCCCGGAACGTGCTGGCGGGCGGCCCGGCGGCCCGGGCGGCGCTCTGCCAGGCCGACGGCTTCCGCTGGATCACGCTGGAGGGCCGGGCCCGCGTCACGGACGATCCCGGACGGCTGGCCGAAGCGGTGCGGCGCTACACCGACCGCTACCGCGCACAGCCGCCCTCCCCACCGGACCTGGTCGTCGTGGAGATCGCCGTCGACCGCGTCCTGAGCCTCAACCTCTGACGTCCCCCGAACGGAAAGCGGACCCACACCACGATGCCCACCGTCCCCGTCCTCGGATCCACCCTCCACCACCGCGAGTCCGGCGACCCCGACGGGCTGCCGTTCGTCTTCCTCCACGGCAACCCCACCTCCTCCCACCTGTGGCGCAAGGTCCTGCCCGGGGTCGCCGCGCCCGGCCGCCGCCTGCTGGCCCCCGACCTCATCGGCATGGGCGCATCGGGCAAGCCCGACCTCGCCTACTCCTTCGACGACCACGCCCGTCACCTCGACGCCTGGTTCGACGCCCTCGGCATCGACGAGGCGGTGCTCATCGGCCACGACTGGGGTGGCGCCCTCGCCTTCGACCGCGCCGCCCGCCTTCCCGGTACCGTCCGCGGCCTCGCCTTCACCGAGACGATCGTCAAGCCGCTGGTCGGTGACGAGTTCCCGGCCGCCGGACGGCAGCTGTTCGCCCTCCTGCGCACCCCCGGGGTGGGCGAGCGGATGATCCTGGAGGAGTCGCTGTTCATCGAGGGGCTCCCGGACACCCTGGCCACCCCGCTCGACCCCGCCGACCTCGATGCCTACCGCCGGCCCTTCCCCACACCGCGCAGCCGCCGACCGGTCCTGGCATGGACGCGGATGATGCCGTTGGACGGCGAGCCCGCCGACGTCGTGGCCCGCGTCGAGCGCTACGGGTCCTGGCTGGCCTCCAGCCCCCACGTCCCGAAGCTGCTCGCGGCGTTCGAGCCGGGACCGGGCGCGATGACCGACCGGGCGGCGGTGGCCTGGTGCGAGGAGAACATCGCGGGTCTGGAGACGTCCCACCACGGGCCCGCCGGCCACCATTCCCCCGAGGACCGGCCCGGGGAACTGGCCGCGGCCATCAGCGCATGGGCCGGCCGTCACGGGCTGGCACGACCCCGGCCCGCGTCCGTGGAACCGCTCGGCCACGACCGCGGTCATGGCGCCCCGGCCGCGTGACACCCCCTTCCGCCGGCGCGGCGGGCCTGCCGGGACGCCGTGAACCACGTGCGGCCGACGGCACGCCCGCCCCCGACCACCCCACCCGGCCGCGCGGGTAACCAGCGGGCCCCCGAGGGAGCCCGAAGGGCTCGCCCAACTGCCCCCGGCCGGGGCGGATCCGGCCGTCGCCCCGCTCCGCGCGGACCCGGCCCCGGCGCCCGCCAGGGCCGCCGCGCGGACCGCTCGCCGAACACGAAGCCGACGACGCCCAAAGGCTGTTGGTGGCTGGAGACGGCCCCGACCGGTAGTGCGCGGACGCCGTCCGCCCCCGTGCCCGGGGGCGTTGTCAGTGGCTCCGCCTAGCGTTCCGGACATGACGCGAACCGCACACACCTTCGCCTACGCCCGCCCCTCCGCGCTGACTTCCGCCGGGACGGGCCAGGCCCTCGGGCTGGAGACGGCGGGGGGCCTGACCCCGGCCGGCGCCGAGGCGCACCCCCGCTTCTTCGCCGGGTTCCTGAGCGCGCCCCAGGCGGCCGCGCGGGCCCTGCTCGCGGTCGCGGACGTGGCCGCCGCCCGCTACCACCGGCGCACCCTGCGCGCTTCCCTGGACCCGGTGGTCACGGGGAACGGCGACCGGCTGCGCTTCGAGTCCTTCTCCGGATGCTGCGGGGTCTACGCCCGCCTCGACGTACTGCCCGAAGGCCTGCGCGGCGCCGAGACCGGCCACGGCACCACCAACGTCGACGTGAACAACCCGCTGCGCGAAGCGCTGTCCCGGCTCACCGGAGACGACCCGCTGCACCTGCGCGTCGGGCCCGACGAGATGGCGGTGACCACCCTCGACGGTCCGGTCGTGGAGAAGAAGGTGCCGCTGCCCGACCGCTGGCTGCGCGGATTCGCCGAGTCCCAGGCCATCACCACCGGCTTCGACCTGCGCGCCGAACTGACCGCCACCGAGACGGCCCGCTTCCTGCGTTCCCTCCCGCGCACCCCCGGGGGCGGCACCGCCTCCGGTGCCGCGCTGTGGGTGGTGCCCGCGGGCCGGACACTGCGCCCCACCACCCGGCCGGTGCCCGGCGCGGTCTGCCTGCCCGGGCCCGAACGGCTCGCCGCGCTCCAGCGGGTGCTGCGGCACGCCACCGGCCTGCGCGTGTACGGACCCGCGGCGCACGGCGCCGAACCCACCGCCTCCGCCTGGGAGCTGGGCCTGCCGGGCATGCGGCTCACCCTGACCCTCTCCCCGGAGCCCGACCGCGGATTCTCCGGGGAAGGCGGAGTCCTGGAGGCCCTCGCCACCGACACGGCGGCCGAGGACGCCGAACTGGTCTCCGTGCTGCTGGCCTGGGAACCCCGTATCGATCCGGCCGACCTGGCCGACCAGTCGGGGCTTCCCGTGGAACGGGTACGGGCCGCCCTCACCCGCCTCGGTACGGCGGGCCGGGTCGGCTACGACATCGCCGAAGCCGCCTACTTCCACCGCGAACTGCCCTACGACGCCCGCCGCGCCGAGCGCCACAACCCCCGGCTGGTCGCCGCCCGCGCACTCCTGGAGACGGGCGCCGTCACCCTGGACCCTCCCCACGGCGCCGTCGTGGCCTCCGGTGAGCGCCGCTACCGGGTACGCGAGTCCAGTGGAGCGCTCAGCTGCACCTGCCAGTGGTGGGCCGACTACCGGGGTCGCCGCGGCCCCTGCAAGCACGCCCTCGCCACCCGGATGGCCCTGCGCGCCGCCACGGCCGCACCCGGCGCGCCCTCCGCGTCCGGAGCGCCCTCCGGGCCCGGCGCCTCCGCCGCGTCGGCCGCCTCCGCCTGAGCGGCCACCACCTCCTCCACCCCTCCCTCGCACCGCCTCCACCGCCCCGACCGGAGCCGCACGATGAACACCACCCACGAAGAACTCCTCGCGACCGTCCGCGAGGGCCGCACCGCCGAACTCCCCGGACTCCTCGGGCCACTGGACCGCGACCGGCGCAAGGCCCTGCTCGCCGGGCTGAAGGAACTGCGCGGCGAACTGCGCGCCTCGGGCTGGGACCGCTGGCAGGAACGGGACCTGATGAGCCCCGCCCTGCTCGTGGCCGGAGCCGGCTGCACCACCGGCGCGGCGGCCACCGCCGCCTGGCTCGGCGCGCGCGACCTGCGGCGCTGGCGGCAGCTCCCCACCGACCTCCTCCTCGACGTACTGGCCGGCCGGGACCCGGGGTGGCTCGGCGACCTCGCCCACCGGCTGGCCGCCCGGTCCGCCACCGCCCAACAGGACTACCCGCTGATCAGCGAACTGGTCCGGCTCGCCGGGTGCCCGATGCCCACGACCGACGGCTGCGTGGAGGGCTGGGCGGCCGCCGTGGGCGCGTCCCGCACCCCGCTCCCGGCCGCCCTGCGCGGCGACCCGCACCTGACCTCGCTCGTCCCGCGCCTCTTCGAGACCGCCGAACCGGTCCGCGCCCTCGTCGGGCGCTGCGACCCGCACGACCCCCACCACTGGCCCGCCGCGCTGGCCGGCCTCGCCGCCGACGGGCACGTGGACCGGGCCGCCCTCCTGGACGGCTGCACCGCCCGCCTGCTGCGCGGCGGCAGACCCGCCCAGCTGAAGCCCTACCAGGCCATCCTGCTGGGCCTGCGCCCGACCGGAGCCGAGGAAGGAGAGCGCGCCGCCGACTGGATCGCCCTCACCGCGGACGCCCCGTCGCCCGTGGCCGGGCAGGCCCAGCAGACACTGGCCCGGCTCGCGGCGGCGGGCCGCCTCACCCCCCGTCTGCTCGCCGAGATGTCGGCCGCCGCCCTCTTCCGCCCCGAGAAGAAGCTCGTCCGCGCCCAACTGGTCCTCCTCGGCAAGGAACTGCGCCGGGACCCGTCCGCCGCCCCCGAACTGCTCCCGGTGCTCGGCGACGCCTTCGGGCACCCGGACACCGACATCCAGGAACGGGCCCTGAACCTCGCCGCCGCCCACCTCACCGACGACCCCGCGCTGCGGGCCGAACTCGCCGACCGGGCCGCGCTGCTGAGCCCGGCCCACCGGGGCCGGGCGGCCGGCCTCTTCGGAGCGCCCGCCACCGCGGACGGGGACACCGAGCCCTACCGGGAGATCCTGCCGCCGCCCCCGGCACCGGTCCCGATCGCCCCCGCACCGGAAACGGTCGCGGAGACCGTGGAGCTCGTCGCCGCGCTGGTCAACTCCCGTACCGTCGAAACCGACGAGTTCGAACGCGCCCTGGACGGCCTGGTCCGCCACTCCCACAGGGACCGGACCGCCCTCGCCGAGGCGCTGGGGCCCGCCATGGCCGGTCGCTGGTGGTTCGATCCCGAGCAGTCCCGGTACCACACCAGCTCGGTGCAGCTGCCCGGCCTGGAAGACGTAGCCGCCGCCGTCCTGGGCGCGCGGCCGGTACGCGAGGGGCATCGGGCACTCGTGAGCCGGCCCGGCGACTGCCCCCACACCGGGCTCCGCCACGCCCACCACGCACGCCTGACCGAGGCCGCACTGCGGATCACGGACCGGCCGTTGCCCTTCCTCCTCGCCACGCCCACCGAGCAGAGCGGCTCGCTGGACCCCGAGGTCCTCGTCGCGCGCCTCGCCGAGTACCGCCGCCTCGGGGCGGACGCCGCCCCGGCGGACTTCGCACAGGCCCTGCTGCGGGTCCGCCGCGACCCGGCCGCCGCCCCCGCCGCGGCCGCCCTCGGCACGCCGCAGGGGGACCGGCTGGCCGCCTGGCTGGGCCAGGACGGCGAGGGCGCACCCGTCACCCGCCGCGTCGCGCCGGCCATGGGGTACAGGTACACCGAAGAGCCCGAGCGGATCGTCCTGGACACCGGGGCGCGTCCGGCGGTACTGCGGGACTTCCCGAACCCGTTCCGCGCATTGGCCCGGCCGCGCGACGCCTCCGAGCGCTGCTGGGACTCCTGGGACGACCTCGCGCTGATCGCCGTCCTGCCCGAGGACCGGGAGACCCTGGCGGCGTGGTGGCTCCCGGCCGTCACGGCCTGCGCGGTCCACGCGGGACGTGGCGGGGTGGCGGTCCTGCCCCGGCTCGCCGCCGCCGGCGGGCCCGCCGGCCCGGCCCTGCACCTCGTGACCGCCGTCGGGCTCGGAGCCCGGCACCCCGAGGACCGGCTGACCGCCGTGGACGCGCTGCTCACCCTCGCCGCCCGCGGCGAACTCGACACCGTACGCCTGGGTACCGATCTGGCCGAGCTACTCGGCCTGGGCACGGTCAAGCCCAACCGGCTCGCCGACTCGCTGCGCACGGCCGCCGCGACGGGCGCCCACGCGACCACGTGGGCCGTACTGGCCGCCGCACTGCCCGCGTTGCTGACCGGTGGCGGCAGCGGCAGCGGCACGGGCGTCGGTACGGGCGAGCTGCTCGCGTTGGCCGCCGACTGCGTGGAGCAGTCCCGAGCCGCCTCACCCGAACCGGCCGGCCTGGCCGCCGCGGCGGCCGGCACCGGCCGCTCCCGGCTGGTCACCCAGTCCGCCCGCCTGCACGACGCCCTGCGCCGCAACCGGCGCGCGGCCGAAGCCCGGGTGGTGGCGTAGCCCTGCCCCCGTGCACGGCACCGGCCGCTCCCGCGGGCGGTGCCGTCCGTGCGGGTTGGCACCATGTCCGGATGGCTCATGATGATCTCGATACGCTGTTCGCCTCGCCGTCGGCCCTGCTGACGGCCGGGCCCGAAGCCCTCCGCGACCTGCCCGACACGGGCGGGGGAGCGGGCCGTGAGGTGTACTCCCAGGCCATCGCGGTGCTCGGCGACGCCGAGGTACCACGGGCGGAGTTCGCCTCGTGGCTGCACTTCGCCGCGAAGGTACTGGGCCACGACGCCTACGCCGCGCTCGTCGCCGGCGCCGAGCCGGACATGCCGTGGCGCACCGTCTGGGCCTGGTGGCGGCCGGTGGGCGCCTACCGGGCCCGGCCCAACCTGAGCGGGGACGCCAACGTAGAGGTCCACGAGGGGCCGGACGGCCGGGTCCTGCTCAAGCTCTGGGCCGCGCTGGCCGGCGAGCGCTGGCTGGATCCGGCCACCGGCGAGGAGCTCCCGGCACCGGCCGAAGGGGAGTTCACCGAGCGGCCGTTCGAGGCTCCGGTGGAGGACGGTCCGGTCCTCTTCGACCCGGACGGGGACGACCAGGGCCTCCACTGCCTCGACGCCTGGGAGGAACCCGTCCCGTTGGGCGGGGGCCGGATCGTGCTGGTCGAATCGCGCGGCCTCGTCGTCCTCGAACGGAACGCCGCCATCGAGGCCGGCTCGCCGGCCTCCGACTCCGACGCCATGTCCTGGGGTACGGGCGGGCCGTGGTTCGAGGGCCCGACGCCCGCGCGGGCGCCGCTGGACACGGCCCGCCTGGAGGCGGCGTTCGGCCCGGACGGGGTGCTGCGCCTGCCCGGGGCGCACCAGCCGCCGACGCTGACCCACGCCCCCACGCGGGAGCTGATCGCCGGGGCGGGCCTGCCGGTGTACTGGGCGGCGGGGGTCACCTCGTTCGCCCTGGGGTGGACCGCGGAAGGGGCCCGGCGGCAGGAGCCCGAGGAGAACGGCCTGCTGTGGCTGGGAACCTTCGACCTCGGGCACGCGGACCGCGGCCGGGTGTTCGTACACCCGGACACGGGCGCGGTGTGGATGGTCCGGAACGCCGAGGGGCCCTTCCCCTTCGCCCGGGACACCGAGACCTTCGTACGGCTGCTGGAAGCCGTGTACCGCTTCATGGGAGCGTGCTGGAACCCGTACCCGGGGGAGGACGGCACCGGGGACTTCCTGCGCGAGGCGTCCGCCCTGGATCCCGTCACCGCGGACTCCGACACGCCCGGCGGATGGGTATGGGGTCACCTGTTCGCGTCCATCACCGAGCTGAGCGTGTGGGGCTACTGACCCCGGGCGGGGGCCCGGGTGCACGCACGCTGGCCCCGTCCCCCGTCCCCCGTCCCCCGCGCCTCGGAGCCGGCCGCCTCCTCGACGGAGCCCGGAGGAAGGCGACTCCCGGCCCCCCGGCTCGCGGGACGCTCAGTCGACGCAGAACTCGTTGCCCTCGACGTCCTGCATCACGATGCACGAGTCGTCGCCGCCGTCGTACAACAGCCGCACGCGCACCGCGCCGAGCGCGACCAGGCGCGTGCACTCGGCCTCGAGCGTGGCGAGGCGCTCTTCGCCCACGAGCCCGGTGCCCACCCTCACATCGAGGTGCACCCGGTTCTTGGCGGTCTTGCCTTCGGGAACGCGCTGGAAGAACAGCCGCGGGCCCACACCCGAGGGGTCGCCGCAGGCGCACCACGAACCCCGGTCCTCAGGGGACCGGGAGCTTTCGTACTCGTCCCAGGTGGCGAACCCGCTCGGGGGAGCAGTGACATAACCCAGCACCTCGCACCAGAAGCGGGCGACGCGCTCGGGTTCCGCGCAGTCGAAGGTGACCTGGAACTGCTTGATCGATGACATCGGCGCACCATAACAGGGGGCGCTGCGCAGCCCATCTCCCGGTGGGCACAAACCTGTTGGTGGGGGTGGCCGCGCCGCCGGGCCCCCCGGCGGCACGACCCGTGGGCCCGGCCCGCGAACGACGCGCCACGGGCCGGGGAGCGGCAACGGGTGCGCACGCGCGCGACAGCCCCGGCGAGCGACCGCGTTTTTACCGACGCGCGCATCCGCCTACCGGGCATTTCGGCTCGGTTTTCGCCACGCTGGGCAAAGCCGACGCCACCGGAGGGCTTCCCGCCCCGCACTTCCGGTCGACGGCTCCCCGGATCGTCCCCCCGGGATCCCTTTCCCTCCGCACGCCCCCGACGGAAAGCGTCACGATGGTCACCACGATGCGATTTCCCTCCGCCCGCCGCACCACGACCGGCAGCACCACCCCCTACGACGTCGGCCTGCCCGTACTGCGCCTCGTGCTCGGCGCGATCATGGCCGTCCACGGGACCCAGAAACTGTTCGGCTGGTTCGACGGCCCGGGCCTGGGACCCACCGGCCGCTTCTTCGAGAAGGCCGGCTACCCGGCGGGCGAGACCATGGCGGCGATCGCCGGTCTGACCGAGACGCTGGGCGGGCTGGGGCTGATCCTCGGCCTCCTCACCCCCTTGTCCGCCGCGGCGATCGTCGGCGTGATGATCAATGCCGTCACCGTCAAATGGACCGGGGCCGTGATCGGCCTGGAGGGTGTGGAGTTCGAGGCCCTGATCATCGCTGCTGCCGTCACCCTCGCCCTCACGGGCCCGGGCCGCTTCGCCCTCGACCGCTTCCTGCCCGTGCTCCGCGACCACCGGACGGTCTACGGGGTCCTGGCCCTCGCCCTGGCGGTGGTGCTGGCGGCCGCCGTGCTGCTGATCCGGGACTGACCCGGACCTCGAACTCCGGACCTCGAACTCCGGACGCCGGACCTCGGATGCCGACCTCGGACCCCTGACGCCTCCGGTCGGCAAGACCGGCGCGGAAGTGACCGAAATCCGGCATTCGGGGAATCCTGGATGTATATCCTCGCTCTCCACCATGCGGGCGACGTACTCCTGGAGGCAACATGAGTGAGCGGCCGGTCCTTCTGCCCTACACCGACCCGGCCTTCGTCGCGGACCCCTTCCCCCTGTACGCGAAACTCCGCGAGGACGGCCCCGTACGTCACGTCCTCGTCGGGGGTGGCCTGGAGGCCTGGCTCGTCACCCGCTACGAGGACGCGCTCGCCGCACTGTCCGACCACCGCCTCAGCAGCGACGTGCGCGACGCCGCCGACCCCCGCCTCCTGCAGCAGCTCCCCGAAACGGAACGCGATTCGATGCTGAGCAACATGCTCCGCAGCGACCCGCCCGACCACACCCGGCTGCGCCGGCTGGTCTCCAAGGCGTTCACCGCCCGCCGCGTCGCCGCGATGCGGCCCCGGATCCAGGCCGTCACCGACCGCCTGCTCGACGCGGTCGCCGGTACCGGCCGGGCCGACCTCATCGCGGACTTCGCGCTCCCGCTGCCCGTCACGGTCATCAGCGAACTGCTCGGCGTGCCGGTCGACGACCGCCGCGACTTCCAGCGATGGACCGACCGCATGATCATGCGGGGCCCGGAGTTGCCGGATCCGGCCGTCGTGAACGAGGCCTGGCAGCACATGCGCGCCTACGTCACCGAGCTCATCCGCGCCGAACGGCAGGCCCCCGGAGACGACCTGCTCGGCGCCCTCGTCACCGCCCGCGACGAGGAACAGCGGCTGTCCGAGGACGAGCTGATCGCCATGGTCTTCCTGCTCCTGGTCGCCGGGTACATCACCACCGTCAACCTGATCGGCGGCGGGATCGCCATGCTCCTCGCCCACCCCGACCAACTCGACCTGCTGCGCTCCGACCCGGGACTGCTGCCCGGCGCGATCGAGGAGTTCCTCCGCTACGACGGCCCCGTCAACCCCGGCATCGCCCGTTTCGCGCGCGAGGACACGGAGATCGCGGGCGTGACCGTACCCCGCGGCGCGACCGTGCTGATCGGCGCGGCCGTCGCCGACCGCGACCCGGCACGTTTCCCCGCCCCCGAACGACTGGACATCACCCGGCAGGACAACGCCCACCTCGCCTTCGGACACGGCATCCACTACTGCCTGGGCGCGCCCCTGGCCCGCCTGGAGGGCCAGATCGCCATCGGGACCGCCCTGCGGCGGCTTCCCGGACTCGCCCTCGCCGTGGCGCCGGACGAACTCCCCTGGCGACCGGGCGGACTGCGCGGGCCCGAGGCACTGCCGGTGACCTTCACCCCCGGCGGCTGAGCGGGGTGCGCCCGGCGCCGGCCGGATCGGCCCGGCCGACG